>CAIQRS010000025.1 GCA_903874275.1 uncultured Anaeromyxobacter sp. | reverse complement strand
TCCGTCACCCTTCCGGCCACCACACCGGAGTTCGGGCGTGGGAGTACGTTCGGCGATACCTCGCAGCCGCGGAACGGGCCTCGTCCCAGGAAAGGTGACCTTGGTCCACGAGTTCCCCGACGAACCCGTGGAACGACAGGACCCGGCCTCGAAGCTCCTCGACGGCCCTGCGCAGGGCCGCCTTGTCCTGCAGTACCGCGATGGTTTCCGGGTGATGGAGGCAGTAGGCGATCACCGAGTGCTCGCCGGCCCCCTCGGTTCGGGGCGAGCCCTGCATGGTCACGGAGTAGCCGCCAGGGCCTCCGGATCCCTGCCCCCGAGCAGCTCGCGCCCCCGTCCTCGCGAGATCCTCTCCCCCGCCATGGCCTCCAGCACCCGGCGTTCGAGCCCGTCGAAGCGGGTGTCCTCCTCGAATCCGGCCTGCATGTCCGCCTCGGGCTCGCCCAGGATGAACATCTCGGCGAGGTCCCGGCTGAAGTAGCCCAGGTTGTGCAGGTGCCAGGCGGTCGCCGCGTAGCCCATCCCGACGTGTGCGCGCACCCGGTCCACCATGGCCTTGGCTTCCTCGTACCCTGCCATGCCCCTTGGCTGGCCGGCGACCTCGGCCACCGCGGCCGTGGGCGCCAGGAACATCGCCGCGAAGGCGTCGGCCCGCTTCTCCGCGGGCTTCTTCTCGAACCAGGCGCGAGCGTCGCGCCCGGGGACCTCATCCGCCGTCACGCCGGCCACGTCCAGGTCGAGCAGGTGGTGGCCAAGCTCATGTGCCAGGGCAAACCGACGCGCGGTCTCGCTGGCCACCCCGAGGTTCACCGCGACCAGGCGGGCTGGACCCGACCTGCACGCCGCCCCGAGCACCCGTTCATCGGCAAAGCGATGCCGGAGCACCAGCACGTCGAGCTGATCCTCCAGGAGGCGTGCCAGGCTCCGCAGCGGCCCAGGTCGCGCCAGCAGGTTTCGCGCCGCGATCGCCGCCGCATACCCGGGAAGATGCGCGTCCCGCTCCGGTGCGGGCGAAGGCGTGAAGCCATCCGCGGGGCGAGGCGCCCCGAGCAGCTCCCCGGCCTCGGTGAAGAGCCGGGCGCGGCGGAGTCCTCGAGCCAAGGCCTCACGGTCGGCATCGGTCAACCAGGCGGCACCCACGCCCTTGAGCACGATACCGGGCTCGACGGGCGCGCGAACCACAGGAGCCCGGCTGTGCGCAAACGAACTGGCCGGCACCCCGAGTTCGCCTGCGATCCGCATCAGCGCGGCAACCCCGAGCCCTCCCTGCCCTGCCTCGAAGGCCGTCACCGCACTGGCGGTCACCTTCGCTCGCCTGGCGAGGGCCTCCGCGTCCAGGCGAGCCTCGACGCGACAGGCGCTGAGCCGCCGGCCAAGCTCGGCCATGCTCGGGGTCGGAGTTGCCATCTGGAATCTCATGGTATTCGATCGCCCCCGAAGTTTCCGCCTCCCGGCCCCACGGTCCGCCGTTCGGCCGCCCCCGCCCGGAATTGCCTTCGCCAGCCACACGCGCAGCCGGGAAGAGCAATTCGGGTGCCACCGTGGGGCATCCAGGACGGGTCCGATCCCGTCCTACCGGTAGGACGACGTCCTCGCGGCCCTGGGCGAGCCTCACCCCAGGCTGATCGCCGTCGCCGCATTCGACACGCGGTTTCCCGTGAAGAGGTTCGACCCCACGTGGAGGCCGCTCGCGTCGTCGAAGAGCTGGATGCCGATGGGCCGAAGGTCGATCCGCAGATGGACCTCGCCCGGCTTTCCGGGGTCGGCGATGGCGACGACGACCGGGACGTCACGGGACAGCACGGCAACGGAATGCTCGGCCCCGACTACCCGGGCACCCTTCGCCCCCAGCTTGAGGTCGTTCTCGACCACGGCGATGGCCTGTGCCTCGTCCCAGCCAGCCGGCGTCGCCAGTGTGATCCGAAGCGGCCCCACCGCTACCCGAAGGAGCTGCTCCCCTCGCACCTCCACGATGTTCGCGCAGTCGACGAACTCGTTTCCCCCGAGGAGCACCTTGATGCTCATGCCGCAATTCTCCAGGAGTCGCAGTGAATCGCCTCGGCGTCCACGAATCCCGTTCGCAGGGACAGGGGCTCGGCGCGGGTCAGGCTTCCGCGGATTGGCTCCATCTCCGAGAGCTGGATCGGGATCTCCCTCTCGTTGAGGAACTTCCGCTCCTCTGGACCCAGCTGGTACCAGATCGGGTCCATGGCATCGCGCAGGGCCTCGGCCAGGTCCGATCCCGATTCCTCGAGCCGGAGCATCTCTCTTTCGAGGACCAGGTAGGTTCCCAGTCGGTTCATGCCGGCCATGCGGTCTCCCAGTCAAACCTCGTCGATTCCAGCGAGCCCTCGAAAGCCGCCAGCGGAACGGGGCTGACCGGTTCGACGAGTCCGTGGACCTCCGTATCAAGCCTGACAAGCAATCCGGCCGCCTCCACTTCCTCGCGGCTGATCGAGTATATGCGATCACGGTCTGGGCCTACCGACCCCCTCCCCCACCCCCTCGGGCGCCGATGGTTGGGGAGATTCTCGATGGAGTCGGGCGCAACGGACATTCCCCCGCTCCCGGGATCCAGCCAGCCGTCGGGGCGGAGCCGAACGTCGTCCGGCACCACGCCCAGGCATCTCCGGCTCCGGCCCACCTTCGGCCTTCCATCGACGTCGGGTGTCATGCTCCGGAAGAAGCGCCTGCTCGTCACCTCCTCGTCGCCCCTCCGTCCGCCCGCGAACCACCGCGTCCGCGCTTCATCCGGTTCTCGGGTCTGGACCACGCTCGCTCGCACCTTGACCAAGGCCTTTGCAGGCTCGGTGCCACCGTGGGGCAGCCAGGACGGGTCCGATCCCGTCCTACCGGTGAGCAACCCGGTCCGCGCCGCGACCTTGAATTCCATCCATGACGAGTCTCATACTTGTCATATGAATCGAATCAGCACGCTGGACCTTCGAGCCCACCTCGGAGAACTCCTCGACCGCGTCCGGCTCCGCTACGAGACGTTCGTGATCGAGCGAAAGGGTCGCGAGGTCGCAGCCCTCATCCCCGCGGAACGAGCCCGCCGCCTGGAAGACTTCGCGCGGCGCCGGAGCCTCGAGCTGGAGGCCGTGCAGGCCTCCTACGTCCGCGAGAAGGGGTTCACCCCCGACGACCTCGAAGCCGGGGTCGCCAGGGCAACTCGCGAGGTCAAGGCCGCTCGGAAGCGGCGCGTCAGGTGAATCCCCTGCGGGCGGTGCTCGACGCGCAGGTCTGGGTGAGCGCCGCCATTTCCGGCAGGGGTCCGGCTTGGTCCATCCTCGTAGCCGCCCGGGCTGGCCTCTTTCGGGTCGTGACGTCGCCCTACGTCCAGGCGGAGGTGAGGGGGGTATTTGGACGTCCGTCGGTTACCCGCTTCCTCGCACCCGGATTCAACCCGGTGGAGTGGATGGATGTCCTGGAGCTCGCCTGTGCCGACGTGGTCGAGAGCGCCGAGGACCCTCCTGTCGTCCCGGCAGACCCGGACGACGACCCGTATCTCTGGACGGCGTACGTCGGCGGCGCGACCCATGTCGTCACCTGGGATACCCAGGTCCGGGCCCTGAAGCACTTCCAAGGGGCGCAGATCGTCGATCCGCGGCGGTTTCTCGCGTTGCTTCGCGGCTGACAACCCGGCGCCCCCCCTACCTCCTGAACTGCAAGAGCTTCCTGCTCCCCGTCGTCTCCGCCTCGTGGTTCGCGGCGATCCTCTGCACCGCCGCGTACACGTGCTCGCAGAGCAGCCCCACCGCCCCCTGCTCACCCCGCCGGGGTGGCCCGCTCCCGTCCTACCGGTAGGACGAAGCGTACCCTCCCCCGCCCTCCCCGCCCCCGCCCTGTGGCAATCTGCGGCATGCCCTCCCCGGCACGCACCGCGCTTCGCTTCCTCGCGCCCGACTCCCCCGGCGCGGTCGCGTCCGGCCTGCGCCGGGCCGTGCTGGTCGCCCTCATGCCGCGCCTGCTGCGCCGCCACCACGTGGTGGACCTCCTCGAGATGCTCGACGGGGACGGGAGCGCCGGGGCCGACGCGCGCAAGGTCGTGGACGGGCTGCGGCGCAGGCCCACGACGTGCCTCTACCGGTCGCTGGCCGGCTTCGCCTCGCTGCGCGGGGCGGGCGAGCCGGTTCGCTTCGTGGTCGGCGTCCGGGTGGACGGCGGCGAGGTGGTGGCCCACGCCTGGCTGGAGCGGGACGGGGAGCCGGTGGGGGAACCGACCGATCCCCGCCCCAGCTTTGCGGTAGCCTTCGCCTACCCGCCCGACGGCGGGGGATGCACCATGCTGGAGGGGAAGATGGCGGAGAGCCTGTCGAGCCGGGACGTGATCCTCACCGAGATGAAGGACGGGACGGGCGTGCTGCTCGACCTCAAGTCGAAGTTCTACTTCACGCTGAATGCGACCGGCGTGGTGGCGTGGAAGTTGCTCGCGTCGGGGGAGGCGAGGACGGCCAAGGAACTCGCGGAGAGGATCGCCAGGGAGTTCGAGGCGCCGGCGGTCGAGGCCGTGGAAGCGGACGTGGCCGCACTGATGAAGGATCTGAAGGCGGAGGGATTGATCGGGGACCCATAGCCCCACGTTTCCCCCCGGCCGGGTTGATCGCCGGGTTCATTGCCTTTACGCAATCGTTGTGGCCCCCCTCAGCCACCGGCGGCAGGAACGACCGCACCGATCGGTCACTCGGAACGTGATGAAGCGAGGCAGTGCCGCCTCAGGGAAACGGTCCGTAGGCTGCCATTCCGTCCATGCCTGGATCGAAGGTCAACTGACGGACCGGCGCGCCCGTGGCGACGTCGAGGAGCCAAAGCTCGGGGTTTCCCAGAGGATCGAGAGGCCGGTACGAGGTCACGACCATCCGGTCCCCGGTCCTGTCGAAGGTAGGCTCCTGATCCGCCATGCTGCTCAGCACGCGGAGGGTGCCGGTGGGTAGGGGCTGGATGACGACTTCGTACAGCGCTCCACCTCCCGCGAATCTGGTGTAGGCGATGCTGTCGCCTCGGGGCGAGACGGCTGGTCGGCCAAGGATTCCCGAGGAGACCGTTACCTGCGTCTCCACGCCACCCGTAGCTGGCACCTTCCAGACGTCATAGAGCCCCGTGCGATTCGACACGAAGTAGATCTCGGAACCGTCCGGGGACCAGGCCGGCCCTGCATTGAACGTGGGTCCGTTCGTGAGCTTCAGCGGAACTCCGCCAGACGCAGGGACGACGTAGATGTCGGCCACCGTCGTCACGCCAGGCTCGTTCCCCTCGAACGCGATGAAGCGTCCGTCTGGCGAGTAGGCTGGGGACGTCGCGCCCAGGGTCCCGACATCGAGGAGGCTCTCGACGCCCGAGTTGAAATCTCGTATCCAGACCTGCCGCGTGCTTCCGCGGATACTCATGTAGGCGAGCGTCCCGGCAGGCGACCAGGTCACGAAGAAGTCGTTGGTGCTGTCGTTCGTCACCTGAACGAGGCAGGTTCCGTCGTCCCGCATGGCGTAGATGTCGAAGACGCCACTCTTCTTCGACGAGAACGCCAGCCACTGGGCTCCAGGAGTCGAAAGAGCGCACTCTTCCGTTGCCGTGAGCAGCAGGGGAGCTGTCCGGGTGAGCCCTCCGTAGTCCGCGGAGATCGTCACGGTCTGGTCGGCACTGACGGTGCTCGTCGTCACGCTGAAGGTTGCGGTCGAGCTCCCCAACGCCACCGTCACGCTCGCGGGGACCACGGCCCAAGCGCTGTTGGACGAGAGCGCTACCGTAGCTCCATCGACCTGGGCCGGACCGGTCAGGGTGACGGTCCCGGTCGCGCTCGACCCGCCTGGCACGGTGGCCGGGGACACGGTCACCGAGGCCAGGGTGGGGGGCGGGGGTGGAAGCGCGGTGATGGTGAGCGGGGCCGTCTGGTTCGTGCCCGACAGGGTCGCCGTGATGGTCGCGGACTCGTCGGCGGTGACGGCAGTCGTCGCCACGGTGAACGTCGCAGCCGTGTTCCCCACTGCGACCGTCACGCTTGCGGGTACGACGGCAGACGCGCTGCTCGACGCGAGCGACACCGTGGCCCCACCGGCCTGGGCTGGACCGGTCAGGGTGACGGTCCCGGTGGAACTCGTCCCGCCTTGCACGGTTGCCGGAGACACGGCCACCGAGGTCAAGGTCGGAGGTGGAGGCGCGGTGATGGTGAACTGGGCTGTCCGGAAGTCGTTCGAGTAGGTGGCCTTGATGTAGACCAGCTCGTCAGCGGCTACGGTCGCGGTCGTCACGGTGAAGGTCGCAGCCGAGGTTCCCTCCGCCACCGTCACGCTCGCCGGCACGACGGCCGACGCCTTGTTCGACGAGAGAGTTACCTTGGCCCCTCCGGCCGGGGCAGAGCCAGTCAGGGTGACGGTTCCCGTGACGCTTTGTCCTCCCGTCACGGTGGATTCGGGGACGGAAATCGACTGGAGCCGGAGCGCCGCGGGAGCGCAGCCGCTGGCTCCGCCAAGCGCGGCGACGACCGCAAGGAGTCCGGCTGCTGCAACTGACCGGCGTCGGGCTTTCGATGGCTCGGCGTTCAAGGTACCCTCGCGGACAAGTCTGAATCTCACACGACCGATCATCATAGCGTGAAGTGCGTGATCGTGATCGTTACGTCCGTCACTGGTTGCCGTTGACCAGGCTCCCGGTCGCGCAGGATGGCGGTCTCCCGGGGTCACGGTCATCCTCCCGGCTGCGCGGCCCGTTGTTGCTCGGTCGCCCGCGCGAACACGAACTCCAGAGCGACCATCGAGTAGGCGATCACCGGCACGAATGCAGCGAAGAACATCCTCCCCAGGTTGAAGCTGAGGAGCGCGTAGGCAAAGGCGATGGGGACCGTGGCGAGGAGGACGGGCGGCAAGGGCCTGCTCCTCCGAACCCTGCCGATCGCGATTGCCCCGAGCGCCAGGGGAGCCAGCAAGCCGAATCCGTGCAGAAGGTCGTGCACCCCCGCCAGCGTCCCCAGCCTCTGGAGCGACCGCAGAACGTTCCCTCGGTAGAGGTACGCGGCGACGTCTCCCAGCGAGGCCACCTTCTCCAGCGGGAATGCGTGGTCGATCGCCCAGCGTGTTCCCAGGGTGACGGCGAACGCGGCGCCGATTCCGGCGACGACAGCCCATTTCCGGCTCCTCCGGTCCAGGAGCGGGAGGAGGAGGAAGGGAAGGATCGCGTCCTTGGTGAGCGCGAGGAATGGCATGGCGGCCCCAAGGAGGAGCGGCTTGCCTCGAAGGGTGAGCAGGAGCACGACGGCGATGGCCGCGAGAAAGGGCGCATCGACGATGGGGGAACCGACCGACGTGACCGTCACTCGACTCGCGACGAAGAGCAGCATGCCAATGAGGCTCGTGGCCCAGGAGAAATCGAGGGTGCGCAGGATGGCGTAGAGCGCCAGCGCGGCGACGAGCGCGAACGCGAAGTTGACGACGTAGAATGCCAGTCGGTCGCGCAGGACCGGATCGGCGACGACCGGGACGAGCGGAACCCGGACCACGGCGGCGAGAGCAGGAACGAGGGGGCGGTAACGCCGCACCGGGAACACGTCGAAGTCGCCGTGGGACATCCGGACGTAGTCCCTAGCGTCCACGTTCCACTCCGGGTTCCGGAGGTCGTACTGCCGGAAGTAGGGGAAGCTCGAGCCGTAGAGGGCCGTGGCGGCCAGGGCGGCCACCAGCGCGATTCTCCATGCCGAGCGATCACCGTTCATCGAGAAGCATCCTCACTTGCCCGAGAGGAGCCCCCAGATTCCGCGCAGGGGCCTCCACGCGTAGAGCAACGGCAGCCACGGCGACGTCGGGGAAACGCCGTAGCGCTGCGCCATGTACTCCCTCGCCGGGAATACGAGGCGAACCACGTGCCCTTGCGGAGCGCCCTCCGACAGCGCGACCTTCTTCCAGTCGTTCCATCGTACACGGATCGCCTGCTCCGAAATGGCCAGCCACCCCGGGTCGCCGACCTCGAGCAGGCGGCGCGAGCGCGCAATGGCGACGCGCCCGGCGCTCCCCGGCGCGACGCGCGCGACGTCGTCCCATCCAATGCTCCCCCCCGCGAAAAGTACCGCCAGATCGGCCAGGTGGCGCGGCAGGAACGGCTCGCACCGTGGGTGCCCCGCGAAGACGTGGAGGCAGAGCCCGGCAGCGAGGTCCGCGGCCCCCGGGATCCGGAGGGACCTCCCTTGCCACCGAACGACCCGGGAGCGCTCGAACACCCCGTCCACGTCGGAGAGCTCCACCTGCTGGCCCGCGACGGCGACCTGGAGGTCGATGGGCACTCCCCGGCTCGATTCCAGGCGCACCTCGTCGAGCGTACTCCACCGTTCACCGCCCCGGGCGACGCCGTCATGGCGGACCGTATCCTGGAGCGCGTCACGGAAGCCCGCGGCCCGCAGGGCAACCTCGGCGCCCTGCCCGCCTTCCTCGCGGACCAGGAGGTCGACGTCTCCGACGTGGCGTGCTCCGAGGTCCGGGTAGTGGGCGGCGAGCAGCGCCGTTCCCTTCAAGGCGATCGACTCGACTCCGGCCTTCCGGAGGATCTCCTGGACCCTGACTGCCTCGTACATCAGCTCCGCGTTGCAGGCGACGGCGGCCGTATGGGCTTCCTGGAGGCGCCCTCGCGTTGGTTCCGGCACGGCGTTCGCGAGGCCGGCGCTCCGGAGGGCCGAGAAGACCGACTCCCGGACGGAGCCGGCCGCCGCGAGCGCCTCGACCGCGTTCCAATCCCTCACGGCCGCAACCGCATCGGGCAAGCCGGGCGTCACGCCACCGACGGACAGGAGCGCTTCGCGGAGGAAGCGACGCTCTACGGGGCCCGCGGACACGCGCCGGTCCATCAGCCCCTGGACCGGCTCGCGCGGGGCCCCGCGCTCCCACCCTCGACCCAGTGGGGCTTCCCCAGCCTGGCGAGGCACCAGTTGCAGGGGAACCGCGCCCAGCCACCGTCCGAGCCTGGCGAGGCCTCGATCACGTCGAGCCTCTCACGCTGCAGCCTCTCCACGAGATCGAGCAACCGGCGGTGCCCGTCGACGACGTTCTCCCGTGAGAGGTCGGCCATGACGTCCTCGTTCCCGCCCGGGACACCCGAGTGGTTGCAGCAAAGGTTGAGCTCGCCCCGGGGTGTGACGTGGAGGACGTCGCCCGCGAACGACCCGCACACGTGGAACCGAGACGGGCGGCGGAAGCCTTCGCCAACCGTGACCGGGATGTGGAGGAGGGTCGAGAGCCTCTCGGCCCGATGGAAGACCCGGTCCAGTTCCTGGGGCGAGAGGTACATCTGCTCGTCCTCAGGGGTGCCCGTGGCCTGGGTCATCGCGAAGCCGAGCGCGACGGCGCCGAGCTGCGCAGCGAGCAACCCCAGCTCCTCGAGCTCTCCCACGTTCAGGCGGTTCACCGTGCAGGCGATGGTGAACGGGATGGAGCGCGCGGTGCAAGCCGCGATGGCGGCCATGGCGCCGCGCCAGGCGCCTTCGCCGCGGATGCTGTCGTGGGTTCCCTCGCGGGCTCCATCGAGCGAAACGTCGATGCTCTTCAGCCCCGTGCCCCGGGCGGATTGCTCGTCGAGCAGGTCGGTGAGGCGTTGGAAGCCCTGCCCGCTTGTCACGAGGTGCCAGGTGAACCCGCGCCGGACCACCTCGTCGAGGGCCTCGGCGAGGCCGGGCCAGAGGAGCGGATCGCCGCCGGTGAACCCGGCGTGGCGGATGCCGTGGACCCGGGAGACCTCGTCGAGAACGCGGGCGACGACCGACGTCGGGAGGTCGGTGGCGTGGCTCCCGGGATCACGGAGGCAGTGGCGGCACCCGAGTCCGCAGCGGTCGGTGACGTGGAAGACGACCGAGCGGGACATGGATATGCCTCAAGAACTCAGAGGCGCGGCATGGGCGGGACCGGGCCCGCCACTCCTTCGGCAACCGTCAGGGCTGGACGCGTACGGTGCCCAGGATGGGGGTCCCCTCGGTGATGAGGTCTTGGATCATCGTCCATAGATAACCATCCGCTGCCACAAGCGCCGACGGCGTCCCTTCGGGCACGCTGGTCGAATAGTCAATGCCATGATCGACATCCAACTGATTGTATCGAGCCACGATTCCAGCCGCCGTCGAGACCCAGAAATCACCGTTGCCATCGAAGGCAATTCCCGTCACCGCGCCCATCCCTGCGTCCCAGATCTTCGTGATCGCGCCGTTCGATGCCGCAAATGAGCATACGGAACCCCATTCGGTACCGTACAGGAAAGTGCCGGCTCCACTATTCACGATGACTCTGGGCCTGCGACAATTGCCCATCGGAGTAATCGCATAGGCGTTTACAACCGTGGGAGTGGTGGTATTCACCCACCAAAACGTTCCAGTGGCGGTGCTGTTTCCGCCTGGGTTCACAAGTACGAGGCGCTTGCCCGAACCCGAATCGATGGCCATAGACGAAGGGCTTAGTGTGGTACTGATCAAGAGGTTCGTTGCATCGACGGCGACCGTCGTCCCACTGGCCGAACGGAGACGATATGTTGTACTCCCAGCCGTGGTGTTCTGGATGAACCACGCCCTTGCGGCCACGTGCGGGTCCGGAACCACGTTTCTGAAGAGGAGGTTACTCTGGGAGGTACCTTCCACGGTCGCATAAGAACCACCGGTCAGATCGCTCCCGATGTATCCAACGTAGTTCGGGTAAGGGGAATCGGCACCTCCAGTAGTTGCGTACCAGATTCGGGAGTTTACAAGATCGCCTGCCACCGAATTGACCACAGTCCCTCTCGCGCCCCCTCCAACCGTCGCAGACTCCTCAACAAAGCTGGAGTTCATCGTAGCGACTGTCGACGTGTTGTTGATCCCAAACGTAATTTTTGTTCCGAGACCCGAAACGGTGGTTTGGGGAACCGGACTTGTTGATTCCACGGCAAGGACTCCATAGATCGCGCCGACGAATTGGAAGTTGGTCGTGGAGGCATTGGAAAAACTCCATGCCTTCGAGGTGTAGAGCCCTGGGCCGATGGTCCCGTACGACCAAAGCCCTGCAAGATCCGTCATCCCGGACGGCGCTGGAGCACTATTGCAGGGCGTCACGCCGGCGGCGCTCACCGCCGTGATCTTTGCGTAGAGCGCACCCGGTATCGTGGTTGCGGCGTAGTTACTCGTGATCTTGACGTAGCCACCCGTCCCGTTTTCCCCGTTGCACTCTGCTCGCGCCGCGTTGTTCCAACTACAGACGGGCAATTCCGTTATTGGGTCGATCTCTGGGCATGCCGCGTCGTTCGCGATGCTCACCGTGGAAATCCCCGGAGTGATCCTCACGCTCCGCATTCCCGCGGCCGTCCCGGCCTCGTTCGGCTTTATCCGGACGTTGAAGATGCCCTTCGCGGAATCAACCTCGCCCTCGAACGTGCCGAGGAGAGCAAAGCCGGGGGGAACCGGCTCGTTCGCTGGGTCGGAAAGCTTCTGCGCCCCACATCCAGCGAGCGCAACGACCATCAAGGAAAGTGCGATCTTCTTCATGGCAAGACTCCGATGCTGAGTGAACGGTGCGACGGCCAAGCCTGGAGGGCTAGGTCCCGGCTTGGTTGGCGATCAAGCCACCCGCGTTCGTCTGGGACGACTGCCCCGAGAACAGCGTGGCCCGGACCAGGGCGCGGCGCTTCTCGAGTCGCGGCGGCTCGTAGGCTGGACGACACCCGGTCGAGCGGGAATCGGGCTGCCCTTCGGAAGGCTTCTTCGCTGCGTCGTTCATCTCTGCACACCCCTTCGGCCGACAGCCGACCCTGTTCAATTGGGCCCACTGCCCTGTGAAAAGCAGAGGCACCCCGGAGTCAACCATTAGCACACCACCCGGCAGTTCCACGAAGTTCGATTCGGCCCTGTCGGGGCAGGTCGGTCGCGGACCACAGGGCAAACTGGAGTGGACTGCTCGATCTTGCTCTCGCCAGATCAAGTCGGCAGCGGAACGCGCTCCAGCCGCGCCCGGATCCTGCCGATTGGCCCCGCGAGGAGGCGCCGGGCCGCCGCGGCCACGAGCACCGACGCCACGAGGCACGCGGCCTGGACAGCGAGGTGGGCAAGCCCCCCCCCGCCCAGTTTTCCGAAGAGCCCCCCTCCGCCCCGCGCGACGAGGAACACGACGATCATGTGAAACCCATAGAGTTCGTACGAAACCCGCCCCAGTCGGTCGAGAACCCGGCTCCGGATGGTGACGATCGCCCGAGGGTTGCACGCGACGTTCAGGATCAGGACGGTCACGACCAGTGCGTGGATCTCGGCATCCACCACCGACGCCAGGTGAAGCGGCCCGACCAGGATCCCCCAGGCGACGAAGGCCCAGGCAGCGACCTGGACCGGCTTCGAGAATACCAGGCGAAGGGCAGGACTCTGCCTCCGGACCAGCACCGCCCCGATCGCTCCCAGCGCCATGGCGTCGAAGCCAGCCATGCGGACGAGTTGATAGGCCTCGCTCGAACCCGACCTCCAGGCCAGCGCCTTCACGACGAGGTAGACGACGACCACGACCAGAGCCGCGCGGAGGACGTTCCCGCTCCGCTTCACGACCCCTGGCCAGAACCAGGAGAACTGCTCCAGGACGCCGACCGCCCAGAGCTGGGCCACCGGCCACCATTTCAGTCCCAGGGCATAGGCCAGGTTCGGAACCATGAGTCCGTAGCTGGCCAGCGTGATCGGAACCGGTTCCGGGATCGGCTCGACCCCGACGACGGCAAGCAACACCGCGACACCGATGGCCAGGAAGTAGACCGGCCAGATCCGCAGGGCGCGGCGAACGTGGAACCGGCGGAGATCGACGCTTCCGGATCGCTCCTTCTCGGCGAGCAGGAAGTAGGTGTTGAGGAATCCGCTCAGCGCGAAGAAGACCCACACCCGGAATCCGGCCATCCCGACCATGCCGTACGCCCGCGACTCGAGGCCGAAGAGCCCCATGCTGGCGTTCACGTGCGAGACGACGATGGCGAGCGCCGTGATGCCCCGGATCTCGTTCAGGCCGGGGAAGTGCACGGGCGCGCGCGGCGCCCCCTCACCCACCGCCGGCCGCCCCTCCCGGCCGGGGCCCTGCGCTCCCGCCCTCGATCCAGTAAGGCTTTCCGAGACGCTTCAGGCAACGGTTGCACGGGAAGTCGTCCCAGCCGGGAGACGCGCCGGGTGAAGCGGCGATCTCGTCGAGCCGCTCGCGCTCCAGCCGATGGATCAATCCGAGGAGGGCCCGGTGCGCATCGACGAGGCTCGTGGTCCGCAGGTCGGCCACGACGTCCTCGTCACGCCCCGCGATCCCGGAGTGGTTGCAGCACAGGTTCAGCTTCCCCTCCGGCGTCACGTGGAGCACGACGCTCCGGAAGGGCTCGCAGACGTGGAACCGGTCGCCGCGCCGGAAACCGTCGAACGAGACCACCGTCGTGGTGAGAAGCGTGGAGAGCCTCTCGATGCGGTCGGCGATCCGGTCCCAGGCATCCGGCGCCAGGTAGAGCTCCCGGTCCCCGGGATTCCCCGTCGCGCTCATCATCGCCAGCCCGACCTTCTTTGCTCCCAGCTCTCCAGCGAGCAGCCCGATGGCCTCCAGCTCGGCCTGGTTGCGCGCGTGCAGGGTGGCCTGCAGCTCGAAGGGGATCCCGCGAGCCGTGCAGCCCGCCACCGCCGTCATGAGCGCCCGCCAGCTCCCCTTCCCCCGGATGGCGTCGTGGCTCGCCTCCGTCGCACCGTCCAGCGAGAAGTCCACGGTCCGCAGCGCCGCCTGGCGAGCCGGATCCGCGTCGAGCATGGCGAGCAGCCGCTCGAACCCCATCCCGCTCGAGACCAGGTGCCAGGTGAAGGAGCGCTTCACGACGGCGTCGATCGCGCCCTGGAGATGCGGCCAGAGCAGCGGGTCACCGCCCGTGAAGCCGGCATGCCGGATGCCATGGAGCGCGCGCGCCTCGTCCAGGAGCCGCTCCACGAGGTCGAGGGGGAGCTCGGAGGGAACCTTCCCGGGGTCGCGCAGACAGTGCAGGCAGGTGAGCCCGCAGCGTTCGGTGACGTGGAAGGCGATCCAGGTGGACAACGGGGTTCCCCCAGGGAGGTGCGGCTCGGCGAGCCGAGGATGCTATCCCGTTTCGGCCCCGACGGCCGAGAGGATCCGGTTCGCGGTCCGCACCGGAGCATGGAGGAGGTCGGCCCCGAGTTTGACCCGGTAGGCCTTTGCTCCGTCGGCCAGTCGTCGCAGGGCATCCAGGTGGGCGCTGCGGGCCGGCAGGTCGTCGACGACGACGTAGGTGCTCGACTCGAGGAGTGCGCCCAGCCCCACCGATGCTCCGAGTGGCTGCACCTCCGTCTCTTCGCGATCGGCCACCTCCGGGAGGAGGAGCACGTCGGGCGCGACGATCTCCTCCCGCTCCCGGCCAGGCCAGGTCGCGCGGGCGTCGAGGTTCCACTTCTTCCCGTTGGGCAGGATCGACCCGACGAAGGGGGCGATCCGCGGGAAGGCGGCAATGGTCTGGGGCGCGACGTGGAAGGGCCGCGGGAGGGAGAGGACAACAGGTCCGTCGTCGCGGACCGTGAGGAACACCGCGTCGTCGCCCAGGTAGGAGCATCCAGCCTCCAGCAGGGCCAAGGAGAGCGTGCTCTTGCCCGCCCCGGCCGTGCCTGTCACGAGGATCCCCGCGCCGCTCGGCGAGACGAGGGCCCCGGCATGTACGTGGAAGAGGTGCCTCCACCGGAGCGCCAGGACGATCGAGATGAGGAGGAAGACCTGCGCGAACATGTGGAGATCGCCCAGGGACTCGTCGGCCACATCGATTTCGACGAGTCGTCCGCCTCCGTGGACGCGGGATCGGGAGAATCCATCGGAGAGGATCACATCGTCCCCAACTGCGTGGCAGTCGATCGTCCCGTGGAAGAAGTCGGACGGTGAAGGAAGGCGCGGCGTCGCCGCGGCCGGGCGAAGGTTCACGACGAGGTCGGCCTCCCCGGATGCGTCGATCGAGGGGAATCCGCCAAAAAGGGTGCGGGCGGCGTCCAGCGCCGGACCGGCGCCTCTCAGCTCGACGTGGAGGTGGTGAAACCGGAAGCGCAACCGCTCACCCGCTCGCGGGGCCGATCAGAATTGCACAGAGCGCGCCGGGGGTGGCCTCCATCTTGTGGCCCCGCATCTCCCGCCCCCCTACCTCCTGAACTGCAAGAGCTTCCTGCTCCCCGTCGTCTCCGCCTCGTGCTTCGCGGCGATCCTCTGCACCGCCGCGTACACGTGCTCGCAGAGCAACTCCACCGCGATCTCCGTGTCCCGGTCCACGGTGCGCCGGCCGTCCGTGAACCCCAGCTCGAGCCCCCCGTCGTCCGGCCTCTCCCCGAGCAGGCTGAAGCGGACCCGCAGCACCGTCACCGGCGCCTCGTCGAACCCCCAGGAGAACTCGCAGGTCTTCACGGTTCCGTTGCGCGCCACCACCTTGAGCGCCGCGCAACTCGCCTGAAGGGCAGGCACGGCCCCCTGGACCACGTTCCAGATGCCCTGCGGGTCCTCGGCGTGGCGGAGCAGCTCGCCCGCCCGCCGCACCGTCGCCCGCATGGCCAGGTTGTTCTTGCGGTCGGAGAAGAGCTGCCGCGTCCGGTTGAACGGCACGTACCCCGCGGTCACGAGCAGCATGACCGCGATGGCGACGACCGCTCCCGCGTAGGCGATGGTCTGCTCGGCGTCGGAGTGGAAGAGCGCTACCGCCACCCCGCCCAGCACGATGGCGATGCCGTAGAGGGCGAGCACGGTGGCCCGGTGGGAGAGGCCGCGGGCCATGAGCCGGTGGTGGATGTGGCCCGCGTCGGAGGAGAAGATCGGCTGCCCACGGACCATCCGCCGGGTCATGGCGAGCAGCGTGTCGCCGATGGGGAGCCCCAGCGCCACGATGGGGACGAGCAGGGAGACCGCCGTGGTGGTCTTCTCGTGGGTCTCGAGCGCCGTGGTGGCCAGGATGAACCCCACGAAGAGGCTCCCCGAGTCCCCCATGAAGATCGACGCCGGGTGGAAGTTGTAGCGCAGGAAGCCGAGCAGCCCGCCCGCCAGGCAGGCCATGAAGAGGGCCATGAGCGGGCGGCCGTTGTTCAAGGCCACCCAGAAGATGGTCCCCGTGGCGGCGAGCGCGATGCCGGTGGCGAGCCCGTCGAGCCCGTCGATGAGGTTGAGGGCGTTCGTGACCCCCACGATCCAGAGGACGGTGAGCGGGAAGCCGAAGACCCCCAGGCCGAAGGTGCCGAAGGGGGTGGCGATGGTGTCGGCCCGGTAATCGGCGAACCACATGAGTGCCGCGACCAGGAGTTGGACGGAGAACTTGATGCGCGCGCCGGAGCCCTTCAGGTCGTCGAAGGTGCCCAGCGCCGCGATGGCGAGGCCGCCCAGGATGAGGGCCAGGGCCCGCTGCGGCTGGCCCCAGAGGAGCCGCCCCACCCCGGTGTCGAAGAAGAAGAGGGCGACGAGGGGGGTGAAGAAGGCGACCACGATGGCCACCCCGCCCAGGCGGGGGACGGGCCTGCCGTGGATCTTCCGGGAGGTGAGGGCGTGGTCGAGCACGCCGAAGCGGACGGCCGCACCACGGACGAGGGGGGTGAGCAGGAGCGCGACGGTGAGCGAGATGAAAAATGCGACGACGACCGTCTGCAAGTGTGTGCGACCTCCCCCCCCGGGGTTGAGGGAAGAGTATGGCACGGGGGGGGACGGGGGCCAGATCCCTTGCGCGGGTGTCACCCGATAGGGACGTGGACGGGGGCAGTGGACGAGAGACGGTCAGGAAAGTGACGCGAGAATCGTGGCGAAATGGGCGGTGCGGTGGGGGCGGGAGTAGGAGCGGTCGAAGGCCTGGCGGGCCCGGGCCCCCTCTTCGAGGCAGAGGGCAGGCTCGGCCGCACGGCGGGTGATGGCCTCCACGAGCCCGTCCACGTCGCCGTTGGCCACGCAGGCGCCCACCCGCTCGGCCGCGATGGTCTTCGCCACCTCCGCCCGGTCCGGACCCACGTAGAGCGCCGCCCGCCCTGCCGCCATGACGCCGTAGAGTTTGGACGGCTCGAGCAGCCCCAGGACGTTGGGTGAGAGCGTTATCAGGTGCACGTCGGCCGCCGAGAGGGACTCGGCCAGCCGCTCCCGGGGCTGGTAAGGCGCGAAGCGGACGTTGGGGAGACCGCGGGTGCCCAGTTCCAGTTCCGCCCGCTTGTTCCCCTCCCCCTGGAAGACGAAGGCGATGTCGGTGCGGTCGGCGAGCTTTCGCGCGGCGCCGACCATCGTGCTCACGTCGTGGGCCCGGCCGATGTTGCCCGAGTAGAGGACGACGAATCGGGCGCCCCGGGCCAGGTCTTCGCGGAGGGGGTTCGACTCGTGCGGGATCGAGCGGACCACCTTCCCGTCTGCCCAGTTGGGGACGACCGATACCCGGTCCCGGCCAGCCCCGGCGTTGACAGCCATCTCCTTCATAGCCTCGCCTAGGACCACGACCTGGGCGGAGGCCTGCATGACCCGGCGGGAGACCGCGGCCATGGCCCGGGTATGGAGGGCCGACTCCCCGATGGCGCCGAAGGCGACGGCGATCTCCGGGTAGAGGTCCTGCACCCAGTAGACGAGCTTCGTGCCCTTGCGGCGTGCTCCCAGGGCCGCGGCCGCGATGAGGGGCGGCGTGGTCATGGCGACGATGACGTCGGGCGGGGGGAGGCGGCGGAGCACCCAGCCGGCGGAGGCGTAGAAGCTGCCGTAGTCGAGGGCGCGGTGGGCGAGGGTGCTCTTGCCGAGGGAGGTCGCCGCGACCCGGTGGACCTCGATGCCACGCCAGGTGGAACGGGCGTCGCGCTTCTCTCCGCCGAGGTAGTCGCCACGGCTGGTGACGACGGTGACGGAGTGGCCGGTGGCTATCAGGTCCTCCGCCAGATCGGCCGCCATCTGCCCGGTGGGGGCGAGGTCGGGGGGGAAGAACTGGTTGAGGAGGAGGATCTTCATCGGCGAGTGCGCGGGCCATCGTATCATCTGCTTTCTGAATCGCAGTTCCCTTGCACCGGAGGCCCCACCCCGATGCTGATCGAAGCAGAAAGCCTTCAGGAGAGCGAACACCTCGAGGCGGACATCTGCATCGTTGGCGCCGGCATCGCAGGGCTCGCCGTCGTTCGCGAATTCCTCGACGGCGGACAGTCCGTCCTCCTCCTCGAGAGCGGCGCCGCGTCCGGGGACGGCGGAGCCAACCAGTTCAACGAGACGGAGAACGCCGGCCTGCCATACCTGAGCCCTTCGCTCGGGCGCACGCGCGGATTCGGCGGCACCTCCGAGCTCTGGGCTGGTCAATGCACCCCTCTCAATGCCTGCGACTTCGCGAGACGGGGGTGGGTTCCCCTGAGTGGCTGGCCGATCTCCTTCGCTGCGCTCGACCCCTACCACCGCAGGGCGTCGGAATTCTTCGGGCTACCCGTCGATGCATTCGACGAGTCGAACAGGCGGTCGTTCACCATCGACGGCCTGGGCCTCGACCCGGCGCTTCTCGTGCCGCAGCTGTCGGTGTTCAGCCCAAAGCGCTTCGTCGGCCGCGAGCACCGCGACCGGGTCGCGACGTCGGATCGCGTTCGTGCGGTCGTCGGCGCGACCGTTACCGAACTGTGCAGCTCGCCGAGCGGCCGCGCCGTCGCGGCCGTGGAGGCGCGCACCCGCTCCGGCAAGAGGCTTTCCTTTCGCGCCAGGGCGGTCGTGCTCGCGGGCGGCGCGATCGAGAACGCCCGCCTCCTGCTCGCGTCGAGCAATCACCACCCGCGGGGCCTCGGAAACGGATTCGACCAGGTCGGGCGATGCCTTCAGGACCACGTGATCGGGAGCTGCCAAATGCCCGGCGCGACCCACCAGGGCACCATGGGTGCGCTGGAGCAGCTCGTCCACGTGGGGGCCTTGCGGTGGGCCCAGAAGTTCCGCCTCGCCGAAGATGAGCAGCGCCTCCAGGCCACTCTCAACGCGACGGCGAGCATCGTGTACGACTACGACGACGGCGCGGTCGTCGACAGCATCGTGCGCGTGTACCGGGCCATGGCCAGCCGCGACTGGAAGGAGCTTCGGGCGGCCGATGTCGCGCATGTCGCCGCCCACCCGTTCAAGGTGCTGGGCTTCGGGGCACGGCACATGGGCTACACGCTCCCCGCCTTCATGCGTCCCACGGCGATCCGCCTGAGCGTCATCTCGGAACAGGCCCCCAACCCCGACAGCAGGGTCACGCTCACCAATGAGGTCGACCGGCTCGGGATGCCCCGAGCCCGGGTCGACTGGAGGCTGACCGACCTTGAGCGGGGCTCCCTCCTGGCCATCTCTCGGGCTTGCCGCGCGGAGTTCTCCCGTCTCGGGCTGGACCATTCCATCGACCACGCATGGCTGGAGTCGACCGACGACTCGTGGAAGACCCAGGTCCGGGACATCCTTCACGCCGCCGGCACGACGCGCATGTCCTCCGACCCGGCTTCCGGCGTCGTCGACTCCGATTGCAAGCTCCACGAGGCCGAAAACGTGTTCGTGGCAAGCACTTCCGTCTTCCCGACCTCCGGCCACTCCAACCCGGTCTTCACGATGACGGCGCTCGCCATCCGTCTCGCCGATCACCTCAAGGCGAAGCTGGGGAAGAGCGGTTCGGCTCCGCTTCCGGAGTGAAGAGGGCCTCAAACCCCCACAGCGCCGCGGGAGTCACGCGGGGGTCGTCCAGCAACGCGACGTTCTCGCGAACGTGGTGTGGGGACCCGGATCCGAACAGGACGACGCCCTCTGGATTGTCCCGAACGGCCCACGCGAGCATGAGAGCGGCGACATCCCGAGGCGACCGGAGATCGAATCCGTGCTCCCCGTTGAATCTGGACACCGCGCCGGGGCTTCGCCCAAGGTGTTCCAGCGCGCGGGGCATCGGAGCCAGGGCACTGTGCGTGATGAGGGCCCTTCCCAACACTCCCCCGAGGCGACGCCGTTCTCGCCCTAGCACGGAGTTCTCAAATTGGAAGACCTGGAAGCACCCGGGGAAGCGGCTGCAGTCTCCACCCAGTCGTTGGAAGGCGCTCCCCAGCCCGAAGGCACGCACCTGACCGGCGCGCTGGCGCTCGAGCAGGAACTCCACGAGTTCGGGCCTGTTCGCCTCATCCGCATCGGCCTCGTGCAGTAGCCAGCAGTCGAGGTAGTCCGTGCGCAGCATGCGAAGACTGGTCTCGAGGCTCCTCCGTGCCGACTCCACGTCGAAGCTGCCGGCGGCGGTCATCGAAGATACCGTCCGGCGCACCCTCCGATCGATTGCCGGGATCAACTTGAGCAGTCGCTTCACGGTGGGCAGGAAGGGAACCCGGGCGACGACCGGGGCCGGCTCGAGCCCGAACTTGGACGTGATGGTCACCTCGGCTCGCTTCCCGGCGAGGAACTCTCCCAGGATTTCCTCTGCCACTCCCTGGCCGTACAGGCGGGCCACGTCGAAGTGACGGATCCCTGCGTCGAAGGCTGCCTCTAGCACGCGGATGGCGTCACGTCGCGACCCGGCCGCGGTCAATGCGGCGCAGCCGTAACCAAGGGGACTCGTCTCCCGCCCCAGCGCCCGAACCAGGAGTCTCTTCAGTGTGAACGCCCCCTTCGGCGGCCGCCGACTCCTGCCGTGGTGAGTCACGACCAGAACTACCGCACCCGGCGAGCGACAGCTATCAGGTAGGGACTACCCAGTGGGTTGCCGATGTCATCCAGCGCCAGCATTCGCAATCCCTTCCGGAACGCGCGAACGCAAAGGTCGACGGGAACTGGCAACGGATAAACGGGACGAAACGTCTTTTGGAACCCACAGTGCAGCACGGTGCTTCCAGCGAACTCGAGAGCACGTCTCAACGGACCGCGCTTCATGAGTTCAAGACGATGGACCCGCAGGATGTCGGGCGCGAACGTACGCGAGAGTACCCAGTGTATCCATCGCAGGTTAGGAACCATGATGACGATAAGCCCACCTATCTTGGCCAATCCTACGTGGCGCGCGACGACGCCATTGTAATCGTCAAAATGCTCGACGAACCCGGACGAAAACACGAGGTCAAACCGCTCGTGTGGAGCATAGGAGAAGAAGTCCCCCTGGACGAGACTGACCGGATTGATCCCGTTTCGGATCAGATTCTCGCGGACGTAGCCAAGGTGCTCTGAGTAGTCGATTCCGTGGACCCGATAGCCGTACTCCTTGGCGAGATACACTAACCAGTTGCCAGGTACACACCCGATTTCGATGGCGTCCCCCCCACCAGCGGCTTCGAGAAACGGCTTGAGCACGGGGTGCTGCTCGAAGACGGGCCCCTCGTAAGGCCCGATCGGAGGAAGATGGCTCCAACTTTCGTTCCAGAACTTCTTCCCTGCCAGGTCTTCTGCCACTTGATCCCCCGTTGGGAAAAGGCAGCATGCTTGCTGCCCGACTCGTTGGGTATCATAGGCTGACCGATCACCTCTTAGGACGAAGGAGTGACCCCGGCCGGGTCACCCGACCGGCTTACTCAGGAGCACGACGTGGTGTGATTCTACCCATCCCTGGTCGATGAGTTCGAATCGGCCGGAGAACCCGTAGATGTGTGCCCACGGGGAGGTCCCGCAGAAGTACGCGGCCATGGTCTCTTCCGTCATGATGTTCACGTGCGTCGGGTCTTGAAATGCGATGGCCCAAGGATAGGCGGGGTACTTCGCGAAGACCATGCCTCCTGGCTTGAGTGCATCGTGCAATCCGCTCATCAGGCCCACGAACGGAAACCTCGTGATGGCCACGGATTGCCGGCCATCCGTGGCCATCGGCCAGACACGGGGGATGTGCTCGAATACGTCGAATGCGGTGAAACAATCGATGCTGTTGCTCGGATACGGAAGGCATCCACCCGCAAGATCGCAGGCATCGACCCCGGCGGAGGCTTCGAGGTCTGCTCCGCGAACCGTTCCGGCCTGGAAGGGGTTTCGTGGCCTGCTTCCGGAGCCCAGGTCGACGGCGGTCGCTCCCGGAACCGCCTGAAGCGAATGCCTGGCATACAGTCGATCCAGCCAGGCCTCCGAACGTTGCGGGGCCCGCAGGAGCGCCGCGCGCAGCACCCACTTCACCGCTCGCCTCACCGATTCTGACATGGCGTATCGTGCCTTCCGTGACTCATGAGAGCGTCAGGGTATCGCGCCAAGCGGGGAGCCTGCGCGACCCGCCAAGCCACGCCGACCCGTGCGAACGCTCGTGGACTTTTTGTCGCCGTATTGTAAGGTTTCGATTCGTCTTTCAACAATGCCCGTTCGTGTCGCCACCCACGGAATCGGAGCACCGTGAACGCGGTCCAGTCCAGTGCACCCAGGTCCGATACGTTCAAGGATGGCACGCACCTGGGGCGCCTTCAGGCCACATCTCGCCGCCACAAACACGAGCTCGATCCAGAATCCGGCGTCCTGTACACCATCACCAACACGGGCCTCTTCTCGAACTGCACGCATGCCCTGTGCTGCCTGATCGACCTTGCTGCGCTGGGCTACTTCCCCCGCAGGATCGACTTCTCCCGTTCGTTCCTCGCCTATCGGGACAACGAGGAACCGACCGACCTGTACCCCGCTCTGTTTCGCACCTCGGACGACGCCGTTGCGCGGTTGGCGAGTGCTTGCGCCCACTCGCGTTCACTGAAGTGTCCTGACCATCACGGCATCTACTCGATCTACCCCTATGGCCAGTTTAACCTGTTCATGGACGCATACTTTCGTCCAAGCTACGAAATCGAGCGGCTGGCGAATGCTCTTCAGGAGAAGTACCGGATCGACTGTTCCAATACCCTCGCCGTCGTCTATCGGGGTTCCGACAAGGGCACCGAGTTGAAGCTCGCGAGCCCCTCGCAGTACGTGCAAGCTGCATCCGCGGTCATGGGTGGGCGTGGAAGGGTCCTGATCCAGACTGACCAGGCGCAAGCCAAGGCCCTGCTCCTCGGCCAGATTCCGGGCGCCTTCGCAATCGAGGAGATGCCGACCACTGGCGGGGCGAAGGCTCTGCACCTGCTGGACAGCCAGACCCTCGGAGCACGCAAGGAGGACTTTGCGAGGACCCTCCTGGCTGTCACGCTGCTGATCTCCCGCTGCGACGGGATCGTCAACCATTGCGGAAACATGGCAGCGTGGATCTGCTTGTTCCGGGGGCACGCCCGGGGGGTAGTCCAGTTCGATCGCCACGGGCGCCTCGCCGGGCCCCTTCAAGCCGCCGCAGCCTTGCTGAAGAACTTCCTGCGGGTGGCCAGGAAGCACTGGCGTGGGGAACTGAGCGCCTACGCCTGATGCCATCCCAACCACGAGAATCCATGGCCATCCTCGGACTCAACGCGTACCACGCCGACGCCTCGGTTGCCCTCCTGAAGGATGGGGTGCTCGTCTCCGCCATCGAGGAGGAACGGCTCAACCGCCAGAAGCACTGCGCCGGGTTCCCCACCCTGGCCGTGCGGGCGGCCCTCGAGCAGGCCGGCGTCCGGACGGACGAGGTCGAGCACGTCGCCCTCTCCCGGGACCCGAACGCCTTCCTCCTGAAGAAGGTCTGGAACGCCCTGCAGCGCCCCGGCTTCCTCGGCAAGGCGCTCGACCGGGCGGTAAACCTCGCGAAGGCCAGCGGCGCGTCGGACGACCTCGCGAAGGCCCTCGGCGGCCCGCTGAAGGCAACCATCCACAACGTGGGACACCACCGCTCCCACGTGGCGAGCGCCTTCTACCCCTCCGGCTTCGAGGAAGCGGCCGTCCTCTCCATGGATGGATTCGGGGACTTCCTCTCCGCGATGCGCGCGGTCGGAAGGGGGATCGACCTCGAGCCCATCGACGAGGTCACCTTCCCGCACTCGGCCGGTCTTTTTTTCACGGCCGTCACCCAGTTCCTCGGGTTCAACAAGTTTGGCGAGGAGTGGAAGATGATGGGGCTCGCCCCGTACGGGAAGCCAACCTACGTCGAGAAGTTGCGGAACCTGATCCGGCCGGTGCCAGGTGGGAGGTACGAGCTCGACACCTCCTACTTCGTGCATGCCACCGCTGGCATCGACATGTCTTGGCGAGAGGGCAGCCCGCACCTCGGACGCGTGTGGTCGGACAAGATGGTCGAGTTGCTCGGGCCGGCGCGCGACCCCGAGGACCCCGAATTCTTCGGTAAGTGGGCCGACATCGCTGCGTCGGCCCAGGTGGTCTACGAGGAGATCTTCTTCCACGTCCTCTCGGATCTCTGGGATCGGACGAAGCTGCCGCGGCTGTGTCTCGCCGGCGGTTGCGCGCTCAACTCGGTGGCGAACGGGAAGATCTTCGAGCGCACGCGCTTCCAGGAGGTGTTCGTCCAACCGGCGTCAGGCGACGACGGCACAGCCATCGGGGCGGCGCTCTGGGTCGAGCACGCCGTGCTGAGGCGACCCCGCCGCTTCGTGATGGAGCACGCCTATACCGGTCCAGCTTACGGGGACGACGCGGTGAAGGCAGCCATCGACGAGGCGAGGAGCACGCCTACCTGGGATGCGGGGATCGAGGTGATGCACCTCGACGACGCCGCGCTCTTCTCGCATGTCGCTAGCGCGATCGCCCAAGGCAACGTGGTGGGCTGGTTCCAGGGAGGCATGGAGTTCGGGCCCCGCGCGCTGGGAAATCGGTCCATCGTCGCTGACCCCCGCCGGACCGACATGAAGGACATGCTCAACACCCGAATCAAGCACCGGGAGACCTACCGACCGTTCGCTCCCAGCGTGCTCGAGGAGCGAGTGGGCAAGTACTTCGAGCGGACCGAGCCCTCACCGTTCATGCTGATGGTGTACCAGGTGAAGCCGGAAGAGCGGGCCAACGTGCCGGCCATAACCCACGTGGACGGGTCGGGGCGCCTCCAGACCGTTAGCGCCAAGGCGAACCCGCGGTACCATGCCCTCATCTCCGAGTTCGAGCGGCAGACCGGCGTGGGGATGGTGCTCAATACCAGCTTCAACGAGCACGAACCGGTGGTGGCGAGCCCGAGGGACGCCATCAATTGTTACCTCCGGACGAGGATGGACGTTCTGGCGATGGGGAACTGGGTGTTGCACAGGAGGTGAACTGCGCGGATTCACCTCGATCGATGAGTTGCTCCGAGCCTGACGAATTCCGGCGGGGCCGCCCGTGACAGCAACCACGCGTAAGCGTGCGCCATCTCGGTTGCCGCCGCCGTCCAAGAGAAGCGATTCGTGACCCAAGCACGTCCCCTCTCGCCCATCGCTTGCCTGTCCGCCGCATCAAGGGACATCCCCTGCCCCAGCGCCAGTGCGATGCTCCCTGCCTCGCAGTTCACGTACCACCCCGCGCCCACTGCGGGGAGTTCTGACCACGGCGCGCGATCCGTGACGATCACCGGAGTCGCGGCCACAAGGCTCTCCACCACCGTCAGGCCGAAATTCTCGGACCTCGAGGGAAGGACGGTGAGTGCCGCAGTTCCCAGTTCCATCCATTTTGCATCGCCGGTCACCTCAGCGCCGAACTCCACGTCGGGGATGGTTCGGCGGTGGACGACTCGTTCAAGTTCCCTCCTGTACCCGGAAACGCCCTCGGGACCCACGATCCGCAGCCTCCAATCCCTGAAACCATTGCGCTTGACCGTGTGCCACGCGTCGAGCAGCAGGTCGAGCCCTTTGATCGGATGAAGCCGTCCGAGAAAGAGCACCGTCCTCCCTCGATTCGGCGTGGTGATTCCCGGCGGCCAGAGGTCTACGCCGAACGGCACGATTGCCACCGGGGCCTCGATTCCGCTCGCGCGGATGGCCTCGTACTCCCTTTCGGACGTCGCATGAACGAGCGATGCGCCTGCAAGCGCGGCTCTCTGGTGCGTCCGCCAGAAGATGCGCTTCTGCCATCGCGAGATCCGGAGTGCTTCTGGACTGAGCATCCCGTGAACGGAGACGATGAAGGGCATTCCCAAGCCCTTGGCGACTCGAACGGCCTCGAGACCTGGGAATCGCCAGAGGCCGTGAACATGAATGACGTCGCTCGATAGCGCCTTCTCCTCCAGCACGGCTCCGATGCCGGGCGCCCTGGCGCCGTGAGGCAACCATCTCGCCTCGGCGACGCTGGCGTGGTCGAACCCGGTGGACGTCGCCAACTCGCGCTCGCCGACGGTCACGAGCTGGGACCGGTAGCCCATCGCACCCAGCTGCCGGCACAATCCGAGCGTGGCCGCGCTCAGTCCATCCGTTCCTCCCGCCTCGGCCGTCACGTGAAGGCTTCGCACCTCAGGACGTCTCCGTGCCGGTGAGCCTCTGGCCCGAAATCGCGGACGCCGGACCCGCGGCACGGGCCGACCGGACGTAGAGGCTGTCGGCCATCGACCCGATCCACGGCAAAATCGTCGAAGCGCGGCGAAGGAGATCCGAACAACGGATGATGGCGCCGAGGTGAGGGGGCATGAGATCCAGGTCGGTGACCTGTGGATTCAAGGAGAAGAAGCCATCGACGAACGTCTCCGTCGGGCCCACTACATCGCGGCCCGTGCGCCGGAGCTCCCGCGGAGTCCAGTAGCGCACGCGAAATGGATCGGCGGCTGTAGCCGCGGTTCTGAAGAGCCGGTTGTACGCCTGCCTCAGGCCGAAGATATTCGGCATCTGCACGAGGACGGTCCCGTCGACCGCCGTGACCCGGGCCATCTGCGTCCACGCGGTCCGGGCATTGCTCTTCGAGAAGTGCTGCAGGACCGAGTACGAGTACGCCACGTCGAATGCGCCGTCTCGAAACGGAAGCTGGCGCGCATCGCCCACGACGAAGTCGGCCTCGAGACCCAGTTGCCGCGCGACTCTCTTTCCGGCCCGCGTACCTTCGATCCAGGGGTCGATTCCCACCGCACGGTAGCCGGCGCGGGCGGCGGCGAAGGTCCACCGGCCCCAGTTGCATCCGACATCGAGCAGTTTCTCTCCATCCCCCGGCGGGAGGCGAATCTCCGGGATCGGATAGCGGCTGAGCGATCCGACGAGGTGGCGATACAGCTGCCCGTTCGTCTTTAGGATCTCCGACTGGACATACGGATCCACGGCGCTCTCGGGGGCTACGTCCATCAGCCGCCCCGCGTGCCCATCCCCCACGATGGCCATGGTGTCGCGAAGGCTCGGGTGGGTCGGGGGAAGCTCGTTCGCAAGCAGCACGGGTATCCCGTCGACGACAGGGAACTCGTGCCCGTCGGTGCAGACCAGCCGAGTCGCTCCGGCGCGCTCGAGCGGAAGCCGATCCCTTGGGCATGCAAGAATATCGAGAAGGGCATCGGAGATCATGCGGTCCTCCCTTGCCCCACGGGTTGAAACCCGGTCGGCATCGCATCGGCCACTGGAAGGCACAGCCGGGGATCGGTCGCAAGCCCCATCGCGACACCTGCGAGCACCCAGTAGTACATGGACTCCATGGCCCCAGGGGCGTTGTACCAGGCCTCGAAGACGGAGTGCAGCGTAATGCCGACGAGGGCGGCTATCACCATGCGCAGCACCGAGGCACCTGTGGACGACCCAGCCTGGACGGCCGCCCTGCGCGTTGCCGAGAAGAGCGCGACCGTCGATGCCAGGTACAGCAACAGGCCGACGATTCCCAGTTCCTCCACGATTCCCAGTTGCGTATTTCCCTTCTCGCGGCCGTAACCCAGCGTGGATGTCATGCCGACCGAGGACGCGTCCGCGCCTGCGCTGACGCCATAACCCAGGCCCCAGACCGCTCCCTGGACGGCTGCATCCCACGACTCTCCCCACGTCCCCTGGCGAGAAGCGAGGACACCCGCCCCCCGGTTGCCCTTGAAGACAAGGTCGTCGGTCGCCATGTCGCGTAGCCCGGGAGCCAACAGGAGCGCGAGAGCGGCCCCAAGGAAGATCGGAACTCCCGCCAGCCGCTTGCGGCGAAGTCCCAGGACGCTCCACACGCCAGCCCCGATGCAGAGGAGGATGAGCATCGCTGCCCGGGACCGCGAAAAGATGACCGCGACGACGAGCACGGCGCACAGTGCCATCCACCCCATGCGGGGTCCCCCGCGACCCCCGCTCATCCACTTCCACGCTGGGAGGGGCAAGGCCATCGCGCAGAGGGCGCCCAGGTAATTGGGGTTACTGGTCGCTCCCTGATACAGGTCGACCCCTTCTCCGGTTTTTATCGATGCCCCCTCCGTTCCCAGCACCCCTGCCCCGACCGCAAGCACCAGAAGGGGCCCGAGCAGATCGAGTGCACGGTCGACCCGCGAATACCGGACCCAGAGATACCCCGCGGTCGCGCCTGTCGTCATCACGACGAGGAACGCCCCCCCTTTCAGGGCGGATAGTTGCGGAGCCTCCGACCAGATGGACGAAAGGGCGGCATAACCCGCATAGATCATGCTCGCCAGCATGAAGCGGGTGCCGTACAGGCCCCTTGGGAACCCGTGCGGAAGAACGAGGACCGCGCACCCTGCGAGGACGACCCAGCGAGCTGGACCGCTGAAGACGGCGTTGACCCGGCTCACTCCGACCGCGGCAAACGCCAGGATCAGGAGAGGGCCTGACCACCGCGCTAGGCCACCACCGTTCATGGTTCGAGAGCCTCGCTCCAGGCGCTCACGATGCGCACGGCCTCGTTCCGGAGGGTCCACGGCCTGATGTGAATCTCCGCCGCACGGCCCATCGCCTCCCTCAAGTCCCGTTCGTCCACCAGGGTATGCATTGCCTCCTCGAGTTCCGGAACGCGACCTACCCCGACTATGATCCCCGTCGTCCCGGACACCAGAAGGTCATCGACGCACCCGACTGCGTCCGTGAGGATTGCCGGCAAGCCCGCCGCCATCGCCTCGTTCACGACGAGTCCCCATGGCTCGTCCGTGGAAGGAAGGACGAACACGTCGGCTGCGCAATATGCGTCGCGCAACCCTTCTCCCGCCAGGCGCCCAGTCGCTATCAGCCCCGGGATCCGCCTGGCCTCCGAACGAACCTCCCCGGCCATGGAGCCGTCCCCGACGACCACCAACGCCACGGCGGGCCCAACCTGTCCGCGCAGGCGTTCGTAGGCCTGTAGGAGCTCTCGCAATCCCTTGTGGGGCTCCAGCCGCCCCACGAAGAGAAATGTCACCTGCCCGCTGGAGAGCCCCATGTGTTCGCGCACCATGCGCCGGGAATCCTTGGACATCCGAGCCCGGTGGGCCCGGATCGCCTCCGTATCCACCGTCATCTGGGCAATCCTGATTCGACCCGGTCCCACCCCGTAGCGACGCAGGTAGTCTGCCTGGCGCGAACCCGCTGGCAGGAAGAGCCGTGGCACGCGGAAGAAGGTCGGGTACGCCAAGCGCCTGACTGCGCGTCGCAACCAGCCGCGATTGGGCCGCAGCGGCGTGTCGGATTCCACCGTGACCGGAACACCGAGAGCGCTACCGAGCAGGATTGCGAGTGCGAGCAACGGGTGGCCCCAGCCCGCAGTGTGAACGAGGTCATAGTCGCCAGACCGTAGCATCCTCGCCAGTTCCCGTGCCCCCGGGAGCATCCCCGGCGCCAGTGTTCGCTGCTCCGTCCCCACCTCGCTCCACCTCTGCGACAGATCCTTTCCAAGGAAAACGCACTCCAGTGCACCCGCCCAGGTCGACCTCAACTGGACAACCAGGCCATCCACGTACGGCGTCGGCTCCATCATCACCATGAGCGCCCGCGGCGTCATCTCGGGTGCTCCCGGATCGCTTCGTCGTAGACGGCGAGCAAGGCTTGAGCGTGCGCGGCCCAGGTCCACTTTCCCCAGACCTCGTCGCGACCCCTGTTCGCAATGGTCCGCCAAGTGTCTGGACCGGCCAACACCCCTTTTAGGACGGCTGCGAGCGCGACAGGGTCACGAGGCGGGACCAGGAGGCCCGTCGAGCCATCGCGAATGAACGCCTCGGGGCCTTGGCCACGCACGCCGATGGCAAGGAGGCCCATGGCCATGGCCTCCAGATAGGCGATCCCAAAGGCCTCCCGGTATGACGGAAGGACGAAGACGTGCGATCGGCCGAGAATGCCGTACACCTCTGCATGGGGCCTCGCCCCGAGGAACTGCACGCGATCGGCGATCCCAAGGTGCTTGGCCTGCTCCTGCAAAGATCTGCGCTGGCCTCCGTCGCCTACGACGTCGAGCGACCAGTTCCGGAATCCATCTCTCCATAGCCGGGAGAGCGCCTCCAGGGAGACGTCGATGCCCTTGCCCTCGTTCAGATTGGACACGCTGATGAACCGCATCCGTTCCACGGCTCCGGGCGACCGGGCGCGCGCATGGATCATGCCCGGGGGTGGAGGCCTGAACCCGTTCGGCACGACGCGGAAATGCTCATCCCGGCCGGCGAGTTCCCGGAACACCGCTCTCAGCGGCTCTCCGACGAGCACGACCCGATCGACGGCGGACAGCGCCCGCCCGTAGCGCCCTCGCTGCGCACGGGATCCCATCGTACCCATCGCCGTATCTTGCCCGTGGATGGTCACCACCGAGGCGATTCCCATCCGCCGAGCAACCGCAGCGACCGGCCACGCCAGTTCCTCCCCGTGGCCGTGAACGAGGTCGAAACTTCCCTGCTTCGAAAGTCGCTCAGCTCCCCGCAAGACAGAGTCATCGAGCGATGCGTTGCTGACGGTCTTGAGGGCGTGGCGCGGCAGGCTCAGTCTCGACACAGTTTCGATGGTCCGCATCCCTGGAAAGGCCGCCGCTCGGATGGCGGAAGCGGACCGCCCGAGCCATCCCGCCACCGGCCATGGAATGAACGGACGGGTGACCAAGATGCTGACGTCTGTTCCGGCCTCGACGAGCCCCTCGACGGAGTCGTGGACGAAGTTGCCTTCCCGGTCGCCAGGGTGACTAGGAAAGGTCGTCGTGACGGAGAGGATGGACCTTGGCCGGATTCCTGGCATTCACGGCCCCTTCACTCTCCGGACCCGATCGATCAACTGCCCCTTCCACGACAAAGTCACGGAGGTCTGCCCCTCGAGTTCGACCACGTTCCCGCCGAATTTCTTCTTGAACTGGAAGACCCCTGGGTTGCCTTCGGGATCGACCCCTTCCATGTCGTAAAGGGAAAGCCCTTGTGAATGGCCCCACTCGATGATCGCCCACTGAAGTGCCTCGCCCGCCTGCAGCCTGGCGTGACTTCGGTCGCTCGCCCCCCAGAAGTAGTGCAGGCTCATTCCGCAGCGGATCACGATCGCTCCCGACGCTCTCGTCGAGCCGACCCGCGCGACGAATAGCTTCCCGCCGACTGCGGCATTCCCCCCGTGGACGATCCTGTCCATCAGGGCTGGCGATCCGGGGCCGCGAAAGCCCTTCTCGGCCTCCGTCCGCCGGCACAGATCGGTAAACCAGGCGAGGTCGGCCGGGTCCCTCGTTTGCTCGCACTCGACGCACTCGCGGCGTGCCCGCGAGACGCTCGAACGCGCCTTAGAGTCGAGTCGCTTCCAAAGCGCTTCGGAACCCAAGGTGAGATCGATGAAGATCGTTCGCGGCCGGCCAACGGTCGTGGTGGCCTCCCCATCCGAACGAGCCCAGCGGTCGGCAACCACCAGGTCGAAGCCCCGGGCCCTCAGTATCTCGGTGAATCCCTCTCCCAGCACCGGTGGGCCGCTCTCGGTGGCGGCCGGTCCCTTCGGGATCCAGGCCACCCGTCCCAGCCCAGCGATTCCGCGCTCCTCGACGCGCGCCATGAACTTGACCTGGTCCTTCTCGACAAGCAGGAACCGATGATCGACGATTCCGTCGATCTCGCGTCTCGCACTACCCCAGAGCGTCGACTGGAGCGGATGCCCACCCAGCTTGGCGAGCGAATCGTCCCAGACATCGTCGGTGGAATTCACGACCCACTGGCTCACGATGAACGCTTGCCCCCGAGGCGAATGCTCCGGGCGAACGAACGAGCGCGCTGGTAGACCCCCAGATAGTCCCACTCACCCCTGACGATGGCCGCGAAATCGGACAATGTGCAATGGGGAGTCACGTCCATTCGCGGCAGGGCGAACCTGTCCGCCCCCTCGGTCACGGGCCCATGGATAGTCGTGGCCGCCGACGCATACCCTGCCCGTCGAACGGCCTTTCTCACACGCGCGTCATTCAAGCCCCAAGTATACGCATAATGTTCACAGGGCGCCCCGACGTTCTCCGCAATCGAGGTCCGGGAGATCGCCAGTTCCTCCTCCAACCTTCCGGTCGAAACGGCCGTCAGGTCATCATGCTCGACTCCGTGCGATCCAATCGTCCACCCTTGCGCACGGAGCGCCTGCAGGTCCTCCCAGGTCATGAATCGCTCGCCCGGATAATGACCCTTGTCCGGATCCGACGCACGCCTCGATGCGGTTCCTACCCAGCCTGCCGTGACAAAGACTGTCCCAACGAACCCCAAGGTGTTCATGGCTGGCGCCGCCCGTTCAACGACGGTCGCGTAGCCGTCATCAAACGTGATGGCGACACACGACTCGCCGGATGGCTCCGAATCGAGAAGGGCTTCAAGCGAGACGACCCGAGCCTCGCCGGAAACCAATCGCATCTGGGCCTCGAATTGGCCTGCAGGGAGGGAGAGCGGCCCTCCCCCGACGGAATGGTAGGTGAGAATTGCCCGCCTCGATCGTTCCGCGCCCCTCGGGCGCAGGAACCGAAATGTAATGCGCTTGATCCCCGACGTGTCCATCACGAGGTCAGTGGGGTAACCGGTCGGAACGATCGGGACGGTTCATGGCCCGGAGTTCCTTGCCTGCTCGCCCGCAACACGCACGAACTCCGCGTGATCCCGGATGTAGTCGGCTTCGGAGTATCGATTGGAGGCGAGCACCATGCACACCGATCCCGACGAGAAGTTGTCGAGTTCACGCCAGATCATCGGACAAACGTACAGACCGTAGTAAGAGCGGGCCAGGTGGAATCGCTTCTTCTCCACGCCGTCGTCGAGCGCGATGTCGAAGCTCCCGGACATGGCGATGATGAACTGGTGCAGGTCCCTGTGCGCATGTCCTCCGCGCTCGGATCCGCCGGGCACGTCATAGAGATAGTACACGCGCTGGATCTCGAACGGGACGTGGCGCCCTCCCTCGATGAAAGTGAGATTCCCCCGCGGGTCCGCGATCTTGGGTAGCTGGATGATCTTGCAGTCGGATATCGGCATGGCGTCTCGTCGAAGACCCTAGCCGAAGGCATTGACCGAATCGACGACGAACTGAACTTGCTCGTCCGAAAGGTGGGGGCCCATGGGGATGCTGAGCACCTCCGCGCTCAGTCGTTCGGCCACCGGGAACGCTCCTTCCGCGTGGCCGAGGTCGGTGTACGCCCCCTGCCGGTGGGGCGGCACCGGGTAGTGAATCATGGAGTCGACGCCCCTCGCCTTCAGGTGCGCCTGCAAGTCGTCTCGACGTGGGCATCGGACCACGAACACGTACCAGGAAGGCGATGCCCAGGATGGAGCCACCGGGAGGCGGATGAGCGGGTTTTGAATCTGGCGGAGGTATCTCTCCGCCACGGTCTTCCGTCTCGCATTCCATTCGTCGAGGTGTCGCAGCTTGACGCGAAGTACGGCTGCCTGGATCTCGTCGAGCCGGCTGTTCGTCCCCTTCAGGGTGTGAACGTACTTCGTCGGTGATCCGTAGTTGCGCAGTAGTCGGATGCGTTCCGCGAGGGCTACGTCGTTGGTCGTGACTGCGCCTCCATCGCCAAGTGCGCCCAGATTCTTGGTCGGGTAGAAGGACCACGCGGCCGCGTTGCCCAGCGAGCCGACACGACGCCCCCGGTATTCGGCACCATGGGCCTGGGCCGCGTCCTCCAGGATGAACAGCCCGCGGCGCCCGGCCATCTCCATGATCGGGTCCATCTCCGCCGGGAGCCCGTACAGGTGGACAGGGATGATGGCCCTGGTTGTCGGCGTCATGGCGGATTCGAGTGCCGCCGCCGTCACGTTGCACGTCGTGGCGTCGGGGTCCACGGGTACGGGGCGGGCTCCCACCTCCGATACCGCGAGCCATGTGGCGATGAACGTATTCGCTGGAACGAGAACGTCGTCGCCGGGACCGATGCCGGCTGCGGAAAGGCCCAGATGCAGTGCCGAGAGTCCAGAGCCCACGCTCACCGAGTGGCTCGCTCCCGCGTAGGACGCAAACGCGCGGTCGAACTCTTCAACTTCAGGGCCGAGAATGAAATGGGATCGGTCGAGCACCGCGGAGATCGAGTCGTCGATTTCCCGTTTCAACTCGAGAGTTGCCGCCCGGATGTCGATGAGTGGTATCGGCAATTCAGACTCGGATGGCTCTACGTGCTTCCCGCGCTGCAAGCCCGTCTGCATTGGATATCACCACTCTCATTGGCTTGCGCCATCGATCGACTGGTCGAAGCGATTCACCTTCTAGTAAGGAGCGATCATGGACTGCACTTCTCGATACCCGCGACGGAGTCGTTCTCCCAGACGGCCCACCGTACTAGCCGCCTGTCAGCGTCAATCTCCAGTTGGGCATGATTCCACGCTTGCAACGACCATGGCCGCGCAGGCGAGCGGTTCGACGTTGCAGCGTAGCCGCATGAAACCCCGCCACGCAGACCGTCGGAACTCGACAAGTTCGCGCTTGGACGAATTGCGCTTCCGCTCGGCAGGGTCACCGGAGTCAGCGTCGAACTCTTCTCGCCGCATAACATAGCACCGTCAGAATCTGTGGCGTACTCGCTTTGCGGGCGCAAAGTCCGCTGACGACGTGCGTCTAACACGGCCTGAAGTGCTTCCGCGCGAACTCGAGGTCGTCTGGGGTATCGACCTCGTAACAGAGAATGTCTTGGGCGGCGAGTGGCAGGTCTTGTTCAAGAACCTGATACACGAAGGTCGATTGCCGCTCGGGCATCTTCACACGACTCATACAAGCGATGCCGCACCATTCATGGGTGGTTCGAGGTGACCGAGCGAACCGGGCGACCGACCGACCATCGGGCGTGAGGTTCACGAAGACCGCCTCCTCCGTCTTGCTGGCGGTGATGCCCACCACCGTGCGCGATCCGTCGCACGCGTCAAGAAACGCCCGAAAACTGGCCGGATCGATGAGCAAGTCTCCGTCGATCGAGAAATATGCCTCTCGAAGATCGCGGGTCGCCAGGAAGAGACTGTGCGTGTTGGACGTCGTTCGAAACTCGGGATTGCGCACGAACACGACGTCGCTCCTGATCCGGCGCACGTGCTCGATGACCTGTTCCTCCATGAATCCTACGACGATCCGAACACTCTCGATCGAGTGGAGCAGTTCCAGTTGGTAGTCAATTATCCGCCTGCCGCCCACCTCGACGAGGCACTTCGGCATGTTCAATTCCAGCCGGGAACCCATCCCAGCAGCACTGATTACTGCGTACTTAACAGGGTGCATAGTGCCTTGTCGTCAAACGTCACGTAGTCCGTGTACTCGATCAGTGACTGGATCGGGGTATGCGTGCCTCCGAACGCAATTCGGACGTCCGCCTCCTCGAACATGGGGACGTCTCCCATTCCGTCCCCCACGGCGACGATCCGATCGAAGTCGCGCCTTAGGCTCTTCACGGCGTCGCCCTTGTGGAGAACATGATCGACCGACTGCAATCTGTCGTCGACGACGGATGCGGAAGACCAGTGGAACCGACAGCCTAACAACTCCTGAAGGGGGCGCACCCAGACGTCGAGGTTTCCCGTCACGATGTAACAGACGTCGCGTCGAGCGCGAATGAAGTCGACGATGTTCTGGTGCAGGGGGATGTTTGCAATCGTCGCTTGTACCTCCGATATGGGAAGGTCTCGGAGGAGTCGACACCTGAGCAGAAAGGATTTTCGGAAGGGAATGAGTCCCTTCAGAGTGGCCTCTGTCAGGGCGCTGATCTCCTCGTAGAGGCCAACCCTGCGGGATAGGACTGGGAGAATCTCCTCGCGAGTCACTGTCCCGTCCAGGTCAAAGCAATACGCTGTCGTCATTGACCGTCCCGCGCGAGAAGGAAATAGTGCTGGGTGGTTTCTGTCCGATTGGAGAGACCCGGGGGCAAGAGGCGCGCCTGCTTCAAAAGAACGAAGCCATCGAGAAGGAGCGTCTTTTCGAAGAGGGCAATGTACTCTTCGATGGTTCGGTAAATTGCGCTGTAACTATGGCGCAGTTCCTCCGACCATACCCCCTTGAGGGTCAGCCGATCCAGGACTCCCACCGGTTCTCGAATAAGCACTCGTCCGCTTGGGCCGCAGCAGCTGGCCAACCCTCTTAGGACGCTGAAGCAATCGGCATCATTGACGTAAACAAGGACCCCCGCGACTATTGCCAAGTCGAAGGGAGGAGGACACGAGAGGGCCTCCGGTGTGTGGTCTTGTGCTCCGAGAGTCTGGAACGAGACGTTTGCGTATTTTCGAAACCGCGTCCGCGCGAGATCTACCAAACTCGAAACGAGGTCTGTGCCGTGATACTGAGCGACTTCGGGCGCAATCCGTTCGGCCCACCTTCCGATTCCGCAGCCGATGTCGAGGACTCGGTCGGTCGGCTTGAGCCCTAGGAGAGGCACCAGCGTTTCCTTCTCGTGCCGGTCGCGAGCCTCGGCGAGCCCCGGGTTGGAATCCTGATACAGGACCGATACCAGTGGATGACTATCATCGAACCGGCGAGCCCGATCCTCGAAGAAGGCCTTCACATCAGTGGCATCCACGTCCACTTGCCTGCTTCTTATCCGTTGATCTTCACTCAAGCGAACCTCCCCACCTGTCCCGACGTGACCCCTACTGCGAGAAGCCTGTGAATCGAGCAACGCAAGAAGACGCGGACGCTTCGAAGGTCGCGAGGTCTACATCTGCAAGGATTCTTGATCGGTCTGGCATGTTCGGCAAACGAAAGTCTCGACTAACTGGGTAGGTGGTTCCTGGGTCATCAGACACCGGCCCCTTGGATGGCAGAGTGCCGAGACCACAACTGGGCCTACATCGACGCGGTCCGGGAGTTAGTGGTCCTGCAAGGTCATGACCGACGACTGATAGCGCCGATCACTTTCCCGGAGCCCCGTAGCCGCAATGCTTGAACCAGCCCGCAGCGTCGTCGGCACAAATGAGGTCCATGGCTCGTCGAATGGCCTGGTGGAGGTCATCGACGGTGCGTGCGCCGAAGTCCTTGAGGGCGGCCTTCAGCTTGCTCCAGCAGAGCTCGATGGGGTTCATGTCCGGCGAGTACGCAGGCAGGAAGATCATCGAGGCACCGGCCTGGGCGATGAGCTTCCGCATCAACTCCGGCTTGTGGGCTCCGACGTTGTCGAGGATGACGATGTCGCCGGGCTTCAGCTTTGGAACAAGGACACGCTCGAGGAACGCTTCGAACACGTCGGCGTCGGTTCCGCCTTCGATCGTCATCAGCGCTCGGACCCCTCGGATATCCAGGGCGCCCAGCATCGTCGTCCCCGTGCCTCGGTTACGCGGCACGCTGCCGGGTGCCCGATCGCCGCGCGGCGCCCGTGCGTAGTCGCGGGTCATCCCGATGTTGCTGCCGGCCTCGTCCACGAAGACGAGCCTTCGCGGGTCCAGGCTCTTCGCGAGTTCGACGAACCTGCGCCGCCATTCCTGAATTCGTGGCGTTTCCTGCTCGGTGGCGATCAGAGTCATTTTTTTCGAGTCAACCCGAGCTTCTTGAGCGTTCTCCCCATCGATGCCGGGCTCACGCTCCGCCCCGTGCGCCGATGGAACTCCCAGGCCGTCTCCGGGATGGTCAGGTCGGGCTCCTTCTTCAGGATCTCCCTCACCAGGCCGTACTGTTCGGGCGCCACCCGCGGCGGCATCCCCCCGCCCTGGCGCGGCTTCGGGACCAGCGAGCCGGTCTCCCGCTTGAGCCGCTTCCACCGGTGCACCGTGGCCTCGCCGATCTGGAACAGCTCGGCGACCTCCTCGTCGGTCTTGCCGCCGGCCTTGAATGCGCCGACCACCCGCTCCCGAAGGTCCAACGAATACGACCACCCCATCGCCGCCTCCCGTTGGTTCATCAACGGGCGCAGCAGATCAAACTTCCGGGATCACGGCAAGCGAGGGGCGCTATGACGGCGGACCCGGGCCCCGCTGGTTCCGGTGGGAAAGGGACCCAAACTTACCGGTGGCAACAATGGGTTGGCTGCACTAAAGGCAGGTGTCTAATGGTGGCGCGTGCGCTTAGGAGGCAACTGGAAGGCACATGGCGAGCCGTCCTTTTCCAGTTCCGAATGCTCGCTCAGAGAGTCCGCGCCCAGCACATACTTCGGAGGCTGGCTGGCAAGGAGTCAATCCGCGTCGCGTTTCTCGTCATCCACGATGACGTATGGAAACTGGACGACCTGTTCAAGGCAATGCTAGCCCGTCCAGACTTCGAGCCAATTGTCGTGATCTGCCCCGTGACCACGTTCGGATTGGAGCATATGCGCGAGGTCATGAGAAGGGCGACGGCGGCAGTCAGCGGGAAGGGATTCCAGACCTTTCCAGCCGCGGACCCATCCACAGGGTTGTCCACGTCCGTGATCGGCATTCTTAAGCCGGATGTCGTGTTCTTCACGAATCCGCATTCGATAACATCTCCGGATTGCTCTATTGCAGCTTTTGGCGGGAGCCTGGCATGCTACGTCCCGTACGGCATCATGTGCGCCAACATCCAGAAGATGCAGTACGACCTCGACTTTCATGGCCTTCTTTGGAGGCACTATGTCGAGACTCCTACGCATGCGGCGATGGCACAACGCTATGGCCGGGCCAGAGGCCGGAATGTCGTGGTGACTGGTTACCCGCAAGGTGATGCGCTACACCCGCCCGCGCGAGCGCGATCGGACCCTTGGAAGAAGGCGCAGGGCACCCCCCGCCGCATCATCTGGGCTCCGCATCATACGATCGAGGACGACAGGGAGAAACTCGCATACAGTACCTTCCTGGAATTGCACCAGTTCTTCATGGATCTGGCGACGACTCATCAGAAAGACATTCAAATAGCGTTCAAACCGCATCCGATGCTCAGGCCAAAGCTCGAAGCCCATCCGAACTGGGGAGTGGACCGGACGAACGCCTATTTCGCAAGTTGGGACAAGTTCGAGAACGGTCAAGTGGTCGAGGGCGACTACGTCGACCTATTCCTCGCTTCGGATGCACTTGTCCACGACAGCATCTCTTTCATCGCGGAATACGGCTACACGCTCAAGCCGAGTCTATTCTTGGTGCGGGACGAGACGATCCCACGAAAATTTAACGAGTTCGGTGTCATGGCACTTGACGCGGCCTACAAGGCCAGAACTCCGGAAGAGATTGCGACGTTCATCAACGACGTTGTCCTGCTGGGGCGCGACCCGAAGCAGGGTGACCGGCAGCGATTCTTCGAGCAGCAACTGACGCCGCCAAATGGACGAAGCGCTACCGAGAACATCCTGGACGACCTGGTGAGTTCGATCCGTGGTCGACGGCATCCCAACTCCAAGGGCATCTGAACTTCGAGTGGCGTTAGGGGGCGAAATCTGGCCTGGCATTGGGCCATCGATTGGGCCCCCAATGTACCAACTTCGCCGACACTTCAGCGCTGCGCCGGATGCGCGCCCTTTCTCCGCATCTGCAGATAGATCTCGCGTGGGATGTCAGGCCTAAAGAATCCGAGGCCTGCACCGAGGATTGCGATAAACATCGCAGTTTGTGCTAGAAGAACGCGCACCGTCCCAGGCTCCAAGACGCGCTCCACTCCCCTCGCCGCACCAACCGCCACCGCGATCACTCCGAGCGTGGGAAGGATGTCCTGAGCCTGCTGGCTCCAGCGGTACCGCATCAAGGCGGTCACGTACCAGGCGTTGATGAAATACGCCACGATTCCTAGTCCCGCCGCGGTCCAGGCCAGCGCCACCACCCCGAATCGATAGGCGAGAAGGACGCCGACCAACCCGTTGACCATCTTGATGCTCTCGAGTTTGAAATTGAGATTCGAGTGGCCCTTCGCCTGGAGCATGAGCAGGTACGCGGTGCTCACCGGGTAGAGCACGACTCCCACGCACAGAATCTGCAACAAAGGGACGCTTGGAGCCCACTTTGGACCGAGCAGCAGGGGGACCAGGGTGGGCGACAGCACGGCAAGAAGTGCCAGTCCCCCGCCCGACAGCAAGGTGCCGCTCCGGACGATGGCCCTCAATTGCGCGAGTAGGCGCGCGTCGTCGTCCTGATGCCTCGAAAAGAGAGGGAACGTGACACGTCCCACGACCGACGCGATGAGCCCCGCGGGCAGCATCCTGAGCGAGTTCGCGCGGTCGTAGAACCCCAGTGCCGCCGGCGAGTAGAGCTTCCCGATGGCTACGGAATACAGGTTCGGGTACAAGACGCCGATCAACTGGCAGTACAGCAGGTAGGAGCTGAACTTCCACGACTCCCGGATGCACGACACGCGTACCCGCCCTGTGGGTCTCCAGCCGCTCGTCGCCCAGAGCAGAGCCGTACGAATCGCTCCCGCCGTAAGGCTAGCGATGATCAGGCTCCAGGGTCCGAAGCCGCTCAGTGCAGCCAGCACGCCGGAGGCACCCGACGCCACGGCAGTGACCGCTGCAACTCCCGCGGTCTTTTGGAAATCCATTCTCCTGGAGAGCAGGGTTCCCGGCACGATGGCCAGCGCCGAGACGACGAGGGACACCGATTCCAGGCGAAGGAGCCCGGTGAGCTTGGGTTGCCCGTAGAACAAAGCGATCGATGGTGCCGCGGCGGTCAGCAGCCCGGCCAGGCCGACCCCGGCGACGCAGTTCAGCGCAAAGACACTCGTCTCGTCATCGGCGGTGACGTCCTTCTTCTGGACGATCGAGGCTGCGAACCCGAGGTTCACGAAGACACCGGCCAGTCCGGTGAATAGCGTGAGCATCCCGACGAGCCCGTAGTCGCTCGGGGTCAGGAGGCGAGCGAGGACGATGGACGTTCCAAAGGTGATCGCCTGCGGAGCGAGACTCTCGACACCCGCCCACAGGAAGGCGTGCCGGACGGATCGGGGCTTGCTCACGGGTCTCTCACGACGGCGGAGACTATATCAGGTGCCCCGGGGCTCTCGGATTCACGCCTGCGGAGAGTTCGCAAGTTCTTCGAAATGTAATACCGCGCCCTGGTCGAGGTGGAAGCTGGCCTGAATGTCGAAACCGCCTCGTGGTCCTTTTCGGCCCGCCTCCTCGCAGACATATGTCGCATCGACGCCCAGGAGACATGCAATCGTAGAGAACCCTGAGAACTGGACCGGGTTCTTGGCGAAGATCATCGCCCTGCACCCGGGTGAGCAAAACAGCAGATTGGTGAACGCGGCACCCGAGCCTCCTGCTATCGCTTCCGCTCCCGCAAACATCGAGATCTGGTCCGCGACCGTCAGGCGCTCGGGCTGCACTCTTTCGTAGCCACATCCCGAGAGGGCGCTCGCTACCTCGTCCTCGTTGAACTTTCGGCGGGCGCTGGCGCCATCCCGGGAGATGAAGATCCGACGTGGGAAGCGCCGTCCGGAACCGAAGGGCAGGAATCGCTCGCGCAGTACCCGCAACCATCGTGGGTCGAAAAGGACGTCTTCTGAGCGAATGCGTGAATCATCCACGAAGTTCGGAGGAATGATGGCTGGCGTTCTGACGTAGTAAAGGGACTCGACGCTGCAGGGCTTCCCGGACGCGACGGGGATGATGTCTCGCTTCTCCGAGTTTACCATCCGGAGGAGTTCCTCGAACTGAGGAGTCTCCAGGCATACCTGGTCGATCAAGACGGGGACCTCTACGGGGATCTGCCCCCGCTCGAGCGCCTGGAATTTCACCAGGTACTCGAACATGAGGTGGTAGTAGTTCCAGGAAAAGTTGCCTCCCATCCAGACTGCTCGCTTCAGCGTCGATGCCGTCTTCCGGCCTTTCACCACCATGGTGTCACGGGCGTGTTTCATGATGGCAGGGTCGGTGTACCTGAATCGGCGCTCTCTATCCCACCTGGCGAGGTCGTAGACCAACGCTCCGTCGCGGAGCGTGATGACGTTGGAACTTCCGACGACCATGCCGTCGCGGAAGAGGGCAACGTATTCGTCGAGCAGGCGACCGTGTTCGTGAGGCCCGTTCCCGTCTGGTCTCTCCGAGAAACGTGGGGGCGCATGCACCAGGACCGCATGCTCGTGGTGCAGGACCTCTCCCGCTCCGGCATGGACGCGAAGGTGTTCGACAGGGTCGACGACCCGACCGACATGGATGTCCCGAGCACTCAGCACCGGTCGAAGCAACGGACTGAAGGCTCTCCCCGTGGCCTCGGACAGACGAATCAGTCCGGCATGGAGGTGGTCCTGGTTGAGACCGAAGTTCCTCGCCGCCATCTCTAGCCGACCCCGCCAGTTCCGAAAGCTCGCGCGGGGAATCCCTTCACCTTGGCTCCCGCAGGGACATCCCGCGTGACAAGGGCGCCGGCGCCGACGAAGGCCCTCGCCCCGATTCGCAGGCCCGGCAGGATGATGGCTCCGGCACCGATCGATGCACCGTCGTCAATGAATGTCTCCAGAAGCTTGAAGTCCTTGTTTCCGCTGGCTGGATGCATGTCATTCGTGAAGGTGACGTTGGGGCCGACGAAGACGTCGTTGCCGATGCGTACACCGTCCCAGAGCTGGACACCGCACTTGACCGTGACGCGGTCCCCCACCGTCACGTCGTTCTCGATGAAGCAGTGCGAGCAGATGTTGCAGTCGGCCCCGATCCGCGCGCCTGGCAGCACGACCACGAACTGCCAGATGCGGGTATTGTCACCAATCCGCGCGCTCTGGACGTCGGCAAGTGCATGCTGAAAATGGCTCATTTTCGGTGACTCCGTCGTCCCAGTTCCCCGCAACGCACGATACCTCACCCTGCCCCAAAGGGCCTGCATGGTACCGTTCCAAAGCCATTTCATCCACGGCTAGGTTGTCGGCCCAGCCCCGAGGATCTGCCTCAGGTCCCGCCGGAGAACCTCGTCTGGCGTCTCCTCGTCGATCAACTCGATGTCGCCCGAGAATGGCGGGAGCCCCTCGCGGAGCGCCATGACCGCCAGCTTTTCGAGTTCTGCGAACCCCGAGCAGAGCTGGAAGACCCCGTGTCGCTCGATGAGGCTTCGGTATGCGAAGTCGTGCCAGCCGAAGCTGATGACCGGGACCCTTCTTCGGATGCAGTCCAGGAAGGCTGTCGAGCTGTAGGTGACGACCGCGGATGCCCCACCGAGCACTTCGCCCATGGCGCCTCCCTGGCTAAACAAGACGCGCCCCTGGACGTCCCCGCCCTCGTGAAGCCGCCCAACCCTGGTCCTGTACGGCCCGACTTGCTCCTGCGGATGAACCCGGACCACCAACTCCGCGCCGCAATCACGGACCGCGCCCAGCAGGACGCGCAGGATCTCGTCCACCTCGCCCTCGTCCCATGGCGAGTCTTCCCGGTAGGGCGCGGTGAGGAAGACCAGACGCCCGGCCTTCTTCCGTGGCGGGGTGGATCTCGAGGGATGCCGGTGGGGGTTGAGAATCCTGGACCGCTGCCTGGCCCGTGGGGAAAGAAACTCCCTCCAGAAGGGCCCGCGCACGAGGTAGTGGTCTACTGGAGGATTGAGCAACTGGCAGTAGTCGCCCAGGATGCCATGCTGGACGAGGGCCGTAGGGATCCCCGCGTGCCGCGCGCGGTGGAGCAGGTAGCCTTCGAAAGCTGGGTTTCCCACGACGATCGCCCTCGGTCTAGCCTCCTCGAGGAACGAATCAGCCAGTCCGCTCATGAAGAGCCCCACAGGGAAAAGGCGCTTCCGGAAGCTGCGGAAGAACGGACCGTTCATGAGCACCGTGCGGATCGCGTCCAGTTCGGGCGACAGGGAGATCCCCGCAATGTGGGCTTCGAGTTGCCTCATCCCCTCGCGGACCTCGTTCGCGGCCGGCTCGTGCTCCCGGCGCCCGAACTGGTAGGGCGACCAGAAAGTTCGCCCGCCGGCGCTCAGGGGAACCCCGCCCGTGAGCGGACTATCGACCAGGTAAAGGAAGCCGTCGGGGGAGAACGGCTCCATGGCCAGCCCCGCCAGGGTGTAAGTATACGCCGTCGTGTAGAACCAGACCCGCCCCGGTTCGAATCGCCTCGAGGGCAGGATTCGCGCCCGTCTTTGAAAGCGGTCGACTCGGGACAGCGCCTGGTGGACCTCCGCTTCCAGTGCAACTCGGTCGAAGCGAGCGCTGGTAAGACGCCCCCAGCTTCGATTCAGCGCCGATGCGGTCGAGGGCTCGGGCGGGTAGCAGGCGGATGCGTCGAAACGGACGGAGACGTTCCTCTCTTCCGAGATGCACTTCGCGAACTCCAGGAGCTTGGTGGACCGCGTAAAGCTGCAGGTGCGGAGCCCGTTCGCAACCAGCCAGTCGACGAGGTGGCTCGCGTGGACGATGGCCTGCAATTCTCCGATGACCAACTCCTCGAACACCGAGACCTGCGGCACGCCTCGGAGAAGGGGTTCGTCCTCGAGCAGCAGCCGAGCTATCCGATAGGCTTCCTCCTTCGCCAGGCGGGGTTCGCCGATCAGTTCCAGAAGGCCCGGTGACTCCGGATGGAGGGTCCGCGCCGCGCTGTCCTCTGCCGACTCGAAGAGTAGACCGACCGTGGAGCAGGACGGCTCATCCCGGGAACCGGTGAGCAGGTGGATGGAGTCTGCGCCCCTGGAAGTCACCCGGCCTCGCCCCTGGACTTGCCCGGAACGGTCACGTCCGGTCGGTGGAACTGCCTTGCCCGAGGAGCGCCTTCATCTGCTTCGCAAGGACAAACGCCCCCATGGGGAGCAAACGCCGTACCCCCCACGCGACGTCCTCAGCCGTACCCCACTTCCGCAGCGTCGGATAGCTCGCACGAACCCTTTCGAGCAGGGAGGCGTCCCACCAGCATGCGCGCGCCAAGGTGACCCTCTGAATCCGTCGAAGCTCCGCCGATACCTCGTCCCGCGTCTCGGCATTCACCAGACCCAACTTCGATCCGGTATCCAGATCGACGAGCATCTGCTCGATGTGCCCGAGACGCCGCTTCCATCGCGTGGCGAGGGCGTGCTCTGCCGCGGCAACATCCCCGGCATTCCCCTCCATCCCCGGCCCGAGATTGGTGAAGGACGCCCGATGGCGTCGATATCGAACCAACGGGCGATCTACATAGCCGATGCGCCGTTCCATGAGTGCACGGAAGGTCATGGCGACGTCCTCGTACCAGACTTCACTACCGAGCCGTCCGAACCTCGCGGCGACTTCACGGTTCCAGCAGGCCGTCGCCCCGTAGAGCCCGGGGAGTTCCCACCGCGCGTTCTGCAGGAGGAGTCGCGCGATTCCCTTCTCGTCGGCTTCGCCAAGCCCCGGCAGCCAGGCAACGGGGGTGACATCCGAGCCCTTCACGGGACCGCCCTCCTCGTCGATCAGGGAGAACGCCGAATACACGACGAGCGGCTTTCCCGCGCGCAGCCATGCATCGGCGAGACAGCGTGTCCGGTCGGGCTCCGACACGTCGTCCCCTGCAGCCAGCACGACCAGTTCCCCGGTCGCCGCATCCAGCACCGCGTTGATGTGCTCGGCAATCCCCCGGTTCGCGGCCGTCCTGCACGTTCGGACCCGGTGCGGCCCGGAGTATTCGTCGACCAGGGCTTTCATCCTCTCGAACGTCCCGTCGGTGGAACAGTCATCGGACGCGATGACCTCGAGGTCAGGGTACTCCTGCTCCAACGCCCCCTGAACGGCCGACTCGCAAAACCGCGCCTGGTTGTAGGCGAGGACGGCGAAGGTGACACGGGGTGGCGAGGGCGCTTGGCTCACGTTCTCCTCGCCCGTTCCAGGACGAGCCGTTCCCATCGGGGCGCGACGACGTCCCAGGCCCACTCTAGAGCCATCTCGGCTCCTCGGGCGCCGAGGCGCCGTGCCTTGTCTCCGTCCTCGACCAGTTCCCGCACCCTCGACTGGAACGCCTCGTCGGTCCAGACGACGAAGCCATTCTCATCGTCCACGACAGTTGGCGCCTCGTACTGTCCGAACAGGACGACTGGCAATCCGCACGCGGCAGCTTCCTGAGCGACCTTGGGGACTCCTTCCGAAAGCGACGGCAGCGCGAAGACGGTCGCCGTTCGCATCCACGTGGCCACGGCACTCGGTGAAGCCGGCCCCGGGAAGTGTACGTTCCGTGCAGGGCTTTCCCGTGCGCGAATGCGCATCTCCTCGAGCGATGGGCCTGCCCCCAGCCATAAGAAATCAGCCTCCGGAATCGCGCTTGCTAGCCCGAGCATGACCTCGGGCCGCTTGCGGGCGGTCACCGTTCCCACGGTAAGGACGAGGGGCCTCGCGCGTCGGCCATCTCCCCCACCGGCGAAGAAGGTCTCGGCGTCGATCCCAAGTGACTGCACCGAGAACTTGTCTCCGTACAGATGTCGACCCATTCGTGCCAGGAACTGGCTGATCGCGATGATATGGTCTGCCTGCTTCAAGATTGAGTCGATTCTATCCTGGACCCTGGGCGGTACGGGTTGGCAGGGAACATCGTGCCCTGCCCAGCGGGAGAGGGCCTTCTCCCGGTCCCCCGTCCCGGCAATTCCCTCCAGCGTGGCGATCACGGGCCGCTTTCGCCACACGCGCGCCGCAAGTGCGGTCCCCGCTGCATCCATCCACTCGATCCCCGGATAGAAAAGTGCATCCGCGCGTCGCAAGTAGTGCAGAACCATGCCCGGTTGCCAGAGACGCCGGCGCCAGAGGCGGCTCAAGTGTACCCGCGGGTTCGCGACGACCTTCGGGTCGGGCTTGCCGTGGTACACCGCATACCAGGCAGCTGATTCCGTTCCGAATCTCGACAGCATGGCGCGCGCGTTCAGGCACTGGGCGTTGTTGTTCTCCGCATCGACGAGCCGGGGAACGACGATGCAAGTTCGTGGCCGATTCATCGACTCAGATATCCAGTATCGGGCCCGCGGGCCGCGCCGGAGCTTCCCTACTTCACCACATCCCACGACACCGGAGAGCCTCTTTTCACGTCACGGGACACCGTCATCCCGATGATGGTCTGCAGGAACCTGGCGGCCAACCCATGCCCGGGACGGATGACCCGTACCGCGTCGGGCGTGATTCGTTCGCCCTTTCCGATGTCCTTCACGAAGTAGATGGACCGGCGAAACTGAAGGGAAGCTACTTCCGCAGCGATCGTTCCGTAGGAGACGCTCCCGACTGCCTGCCAGGCCCTCCTCGATTCGACGACCAGAGCCGCCAGCTCGCCAGGCTCGATCGAGAACGCGGAGTCGACGCCCCCATCCGCACGCCGGAGGGTAAAGTGCTTTTCGATGACCGTCGCCCCGAGCGCCACCGCGCACACGGCAGCCCCGATCCCCACCGTGTGATCGGACACTCCGACCTCGCAGTGAAACATCTCCCGCATGTGGGGAATCGTTGCGAGGTTGCTGTCCTCGGGCGACGCCGGATAGGTGCTCGTGCACTTCAGCAGGACCAGGTCCGGACACCCCGCCTCACGCGCAACATCCACGGCCTCCGAGATTTCGCCCGGGGTGGCCATGCCGGTGGAGATGATCATGGGCTTGTGGGTTCTTCCGATCTTGCTGATCAACGCCAGATCGGTGATCTCGAAGGAGGCGACCTTGTAGGCATCCGATCCAAGGGCCTCGAGGAAGTCCACGGCGCTGGCGTCGAACGGTGTGCTGAGCGGGATCATTCCCAGTTCGCGCGCCCTTTCGAATAGGGGCCGGTGCCACTCCCAGGGCGTACTCGCCTCCTCGTATAGATCGTAGAGGGACCGACCGTTCCACAGACTGGTCGGTTCCTGAATGATGAACTCGGTTGTTCGGATGTCGAGCGTCATCGTGTCGGCAGTATAGGTCTGGAGCTTCAATGCGTGTGCTCCAGCCCTTGCGGCCTCATCCACGATCTCCATCGCTCGGTCGAGCGACCTGTTGTGATTCCCGGACATTTCCGCGATCACGAAAGGATGTTCACTCGATCCGATTGCCCTGTTCCCGATTCTGATTGTCATTTAGGCCTCGTCAATCGTCTACCGACCGTTCAAGATGCTTCTCCCACGCGGGCGCCGGACCAGTCTTTCCGTTGGTCGCGGTTGAACGGCCAGGGGCGTCTTCGAGCTTTCGAATCTGCAGTTCGTATGTACACTTACCCATGCGCACATAGGCAGGGTACCGTTGGTTGTCCACCACTCGGAGCAGGTTGAACTGCTCACAAATCGTGCGATTCGGGTCCAATTCGCTATCGATCGGGCGGCGCCTCCGATAGAGTGATGCCTCGCCCCGTTGCGGCCGCCCCCCTTCCAGGACCGCCGGGAAGCGCCTTACGAAGTTCGAGCAAAGTGCGATGGTGCTAGCCGCCTGTGCTGCTCGGAGTTCATCGACCAGTTCACTCCCGTCGAGCACAATTACGTCGGAAAGATAGATAGTTCCGGCATCAATTTCATCGACCGCCTCGAACAGGACGATTGGTATTTCGCTTTGCCCTTCAAGCACCTGCCACGTCATTGGCGACCATCCCCGCCCACGAGGGAGGTCACTTTCATGAACGACGAGGCAGTTCCGATACAGGGCACGGGTACTGGAGGGTACCTTCCTCTCCACGCTTAGGAAAAACGCAAAGTCTCCTCCTTGCAGATCAGTCAGTTCGTGTGTCCATTGAACCTCGTGTCCCTGAGCAACCCACGTGTTCACGAGCCCAGGCATGAACTCGTTCATCCATGTCTCGCCATCCGTGAGAATGGCAATTCTGTAAACCCTTGATCCTGTCATTCGAGTTCTCCACGCAATGCGTTGACGACCCGCCGTGCTCCTTGCCCGTCTATCAACCCCGGCCCCCTTCTGGCCACGCACTCGCGGAAACCGAGGTCCCGGGCCATGGAGTCTAGGGTTTCCGTCACCAGCCTTGGATGAACATTTGCGTGCCATCCCAGGTATTTCCCCAGACCTGCGTTGTCAATTGCAGTGCCTATGGGCGTCTGGTTCATCGCCGTTGCGATCACCACAACCGGCAAACCCATGAAGCCGGTCTCCCAGCAGGTACTTCCACCGGCGACGATGCCCATGTCGGCGTCTGCCATGATATCGGGCATACTCGGAGTGTTTCGGAGTACGTTGACCGGCACTCTGATATGGCCGATGGCGTTGGCGAGCGATGCCTCGTGGGAATAACTAGGCCCCACAACGACCTGGATCTGGGTCCAGAACGTCTGGGCTCCCGCGATTGCCTCGACAACTTTCAGCGTCGTATTGGCCGGATCCCCGCCCCCCAACGTGATGAGGAGTTTCCTTGCGTGGGGAGGGACGGGGCGATTCCAGGCGCGCCAGCAGAGAAACTCCCGCCGGAGAAGGACATATCGCGGTCCGGTCAGAATCCTGGTGTCCGGTGGCACCGAAGGATAGCGGGAGCGATCAGCATACAAATTTTGGTTGAGTACCACATCGGCCGCGCCAAAATCCGCGTGCCCGTAGTCATCGATCGCGAGCAGCGCCAACCCTGCTCTCTTAAGCTCTAGGCTGTAGGCGTCGACAAATTGGTAGCCGTCAATGACCACCCAATCGGCTCCCAATGATTGCGCGATACCCGCGGTCGCCGTTGCGTCGTCAAGGCTCCCCGCCTTGCATCCAAGCCGATGGACAAGGAACCCGGCTCCCTGAAGTCGCCGTTCGAGACCCTCTGGCAGGTCCGCTGAAACGAAACAGGCGCTTGCGCCTGTCTCCTGCCAGGCCTGCGCGAGCGCCAAACACCGCATGACGTGCCCGGAGCCCATTGCTTCGCCAGCATCAGCCCGGATGACCATCTCGCATTGCACTTCAACCTCCGCGTCCTCGCTTCCCTCCGGGCGGCTCTCGATAGGCCATGGATTGCGAAGGGCAGGGCGATGACCCCCTATTGGCTTTGAATCGCACAGCGTCGACCGAACTACAGCACGTCCCGATTAAATGTAAGGGCAAAGGCTTCGGCTGCGGGAACCCCGACCTGAGCGCCACGAATCGCGGCTAGGTTCATCAGGTTCTGGATCGACCTTGGGTGCGGGAATGGGCGAAGTTCAGAGACGTAAGCTCTCATTGCATCGCATTTTGCCTGGAGCGCCATCGGCGTTAGTTCGACGAAGCGTTGTGGACGAAATGCTCCGTCGTGGCGGAAGTTCCATTCCGTCGATGATACGACCTCGAAAGCCAACATCTGCTTGACCGACGTACCGGGAAGGGGCCGGAATGCGGCCTGGACGGCATCGGCCACCCTTCGGTGGTCGACGTTGACATCGCCGTGATGGTGCGAGTACACAATCGTCGGCTGGAAATCACGCCCCACACTTTCAATGTCGCGGACAATCTCGAGCAGGGGGACCGAGTCGAATCGATTGTCGGGGAATCGAGAGAAATCAATTCTCGGGACTCCTAGCACCTTCGACGCCACTCGACCCTCCGCTCGCAACGCCTCCAGTGCCCCTTCGCCGTTGACTTCGCCTTGTCGAGAGGTGATGCCCTCGCCAAGAACCAGTACTCTGACTTCGTCGCCGCGGGACGCATGGACTGCCAGCGTTCCGCCACAACCGCAGACCTCATCGTCGGGATGAGCGGCTACAACCAGAACACGGTGATTCGCCCTTGTCGTCACGTTGCGGCATCCTCTAGGGGGTTCTGTTCGGGATTGCGAGGTGGAACCTTGAGTGATCACCCCACTCCATGCACTGACACGAACTGAGCGAAGAAATTCTGAATCGCTAGTTATACGGCCTGCGGAAGAAGCTCGTATGCGGGTTCCATTCGTTCAAACGCTTCCGTGCTGTCGCCAATCGCTATGACACATCAGAGTCCGACTTCCCCGCAACCGTTCCCGTCTCCTCCATCCTGGAGCGGCTCACTTGTGGATACCTCCGTCCAGCTTGGGCAGGAACGTTACACGAGCGCTAACACTTTCGTCGTGCCCCATCTTCGCATCTCGAAACTCGATGCGTCTTCCGTCCACTTCCAGGAATGCCGGGGGGTACTCCGGGGCATCGAGCATCCGAATGAAGTCGTAAAGATGTCGACCATGCAGAGACGGATGGATCCGGCTTTCCTCCGGGCGCCTACGTCGAAATTGCACGACAGCACCCACCTGGGGAACGGGCGACGGTTGACCGGCTAGAATTTCGCGGATCATGGAGAAGCAAAGTCGCGATGCTGCATTGAAGATATCTGCCGCGGAACCATCGCCAATATACAGCGGTCGGCGCATGTACACGGGACCCGTATCCAGTCCCTCCTCCACACGAAGAGCACACACTTGCGTGTTTCGAACGCCACTGGCGATCAGGTTCTGGAGAGGACTCCCTCCCCGTCCATAGGGTAGGTCCGTCATGTGAAAGACGATGCACTCCCAACGGTTGAAGATCTCCGCTGGGATGATATGCGACCAGTGCGGGAAGAAGATGACCTCCGGCCGTAACCGGCGAAGCGCCTTCGCTGTGAACTCTTCAGGGGTTGTGATGAGTTTCACGGCCCACCCGTCCGGCGGCCGCCATCGTCGTGCCCTGCGAATATTCCAGGGCCGGATTGTAGCAATTACAACCGTTTTCATGACATCACTCGTCGATCCTGCTCGGGTTCGTTCAACCCACGTCGACGCCGTTTCCGGACCATTCGTCGAGGGCCGAGTGCATCAACTCGGCCCGCACCCAATCTTCCTCGGTATCAATGTCTTGAACACGGTACCGCGGAATCATGAATGGCACCGACCCTCGACCAAGCAGGGGAACTTGCGTCGTCCAAGCTTCCATTCGGCCCCAGTAGAACTGGCCCGCGTCGTGAATCGTCGCTTCCAGATCCTGCGAGCGAGTTGTTACATGCTCCGGATTGACCATGGCGATACGTCCGGCGTCGATGCGGAGTGCACGCTGAATCGGGTAGGAGTATGTGGTGCAGGTGAACGCATAGTCGGCGCCACTCGAACGAAGTTGACCAAGTGCTGCCAGCAACTCTTTCGGCTGGATGAACGGGGCAGTGGCGTAGAGGCAACACGCAAGGTGAGGCTGGACACCTGAGTCAACCAACCAGTTCAATGCGTGTGCGATTACCGGAACTGTCGTCGCGTGGTCGCTCGCGAGGGCATCTGGACGGCGAAATGGAACCTCTGCGCCGTAGGCTTGGGCAACGCTAGCGATTTCGTCGTCGTCTGTGGAGACTAGGATCCGGTCGAAGCACCCAGCTGCCCTGGCCGCCTCTACAGACCACGCTAGCATTGGCTTCCCCCTGAAGGGACGAACATTCTTGCGAGGAATACGCTTGCTCCCGCCTCGGGCCGGTATCACGGCGACGATCACGAGACAGTTCCTCGCAACTTCTCGACAACGAAGCATCGCTGCTCGTCTGTCAGCCCGGGGAACATGGGCACGCTCAACGTTCGTCGATAGTAACTCTCGGCCACCGGAAGCGATCCTAGGCGAAAGCCGAACCGCGCATAGTCCGGCTGGAGGTGCACCGGGATGTAATGGACGTTGACGCCGACCCCGGCCCCTCGCATGGCATCGAAGGCTTCCCTCCTCGCCCTCCCCGAGTCGTCCTGGAAGAGCACGACGTAGAGGTGCATGGCCGATCGGTTGTTCCGGTCCCTGTGCGGTGTCGTGAGAGGCAAGCCTGCGAGTTCCTGATCGTAGGCGTCGGCGATCTCGTTCCGCCGGGCTACCCACGTCTGGAGTCGTCCGATCTGTGACCGTCCCAAGGCGGCCTGCATGTCCGTCATCCTGTAGTTGAACCCGAGTGCCAGCTGCTCGTAGTACCAACCGCCCTCGTCGGCTCGGGTCATCTCCCTGGCATCGCGGGAGATACCGTGACTCCGGAGGAGCTCCATCCGGCGGGCGATCGCCCCGTCGTTCGTCACCGCTACTCCGCCCTCCCCTGTCGTGACGATCTTCACCGGGTGGAAGCTGAAGACGGCGATATCCGAATGAGCGCAACTGCCGATCGGGCGCCCGCCGAAGCTCCCGCCGATGGCGTGAGATGCGTCCTCGAGAATCTTGAACCCGTAGCGTCGCGACAGCTTGCCGATCGCCTCCATGTCACAGGACTGGCCACCGAAGTGAACGGGGACGACGACCTTGGGTAGGGTTCCCGACGCTTCCGCAGACTGAAGCTTTTCCGCAAGGGCTCCCGGACTCATGTTGTAGGTCCGCGGGTCGATGTCCACGAAGTCCACCGACGCACCGCAATAGCGGGCGCAGTTGGCGCTCGCGACGAAGGTGATGGGGGAGGTCCAGACCCTGTCACCGGGCGCCACTTCCAGGGCCAGGCAGGCAAGGTGCAGGGCGGAGGTGGCGCTGTTCACCGCGACGGCATGGGCCGAGCCGCAGGCGGATGCGACAGCCTTCTCGAAGGCGGGTACCGCTGGCCCCTGGGTTAGGAAGTCCGAGCGAAGTACGTCGACTACTGCCTGAGTGTCCTCGTCGTTGATCTGCTGGCGGCCGTAGGGGATGTACATGCTGTTGCTCACCCCTCAGCCTGTGCCTCTACGTGCATCTGCACGAGCTTGCGGATCTGTTCGATGGAAAGGAATGTGTCATTGGTCCCGCTGTTGTAGGCGAAGCCCGGTTCGACGAACCGGGCGCCGGTTCGCTCAGCGTAGGCCGCCACGTCCCGTCCGGCGCCGGAAAGGATGGCAAAGTACGCCCCGAGGTCCACCGTGTTGTGGCTGTCGCTGGAGGTGATCATCTCTTCGTGTACCTTCTCGCCAGGCCGGATGCCCACGACCGGGTACTCGCAGTCGGGACCGATGGCGCGTGCGACGTCCATGATCCGATAGGAGGGGATCTTGGGCACAAAGACTTCCCCGCCATCACCGTGGGTGAGGGCCCAAAGAACCATCTCCACGCCCTCGTCAAGCAGGATGTTAAACCGCGTCATATCCGGATGAGTAATGGGGAGCACACCGGTGTTGCGCCGCTTCAGAAAGTACGGGATCACCGACCCCCTGCTTCCCAGAACGTTACCGTACCGCACCACGCTGAATCGGACGTCCCGCGACCCGCGAATGTTGTTTGCGGCGACGAAGATCTTGTCGGAGCAGAGCTTCGTGGCCCCGTAGAGGTTGACGGGGGCGGCGGCCTTGTCGGTTGACAGTGCGATGACGCGTCGGACGCCTGCCTGAAGGGCAGCCGTGACGACGTTGTTTGCGCCGATCACGTTCGTCTGGATGAACTCGAACGGGTTGTATTCCGCCGCGACGACTTGCTTGAGGGCAGCGGCGTGCACGACGGTATCTACCCCCTCCATCGCACGGGTGAGGCGCGACAGGTCACGAACATCCCCGATGAAATAGCGAAGTCCGGGGTGATCTGTATCGGACCAGCGTTGCGACATCTCGAACTGCTTCAACTCGTCCCGTGAGTAGACGACCATTCTGCGGATACGTGGGAATCGGCGCAGGACCGTCCCGACGAATGCTCTTCCGAACGAGCCAGTTGCTCCCGTTACGAGAATCGAACCGTCTGGGGTCATTCCCTGGTCTCCCGCATCAGCGCCCTCTGGATCTTGCCATCAATCATCGCTCGGCCCCGAGTTATTGAAGTTTCAACTGGCCGGGGGACCCCTCTTCCCATCCACCTGTCACGCGCAAGTCGTCGTGTCCGAAACTACCCGGTCGGCACGGTCGGGTCGAATCTACGTTGCTCGAATGGTCCCGGTGCCGTCACGATCGGGGGGGCATGAGAACACGAACAGCGAGGGGAGCAAGACGACGCCCCCCCGGCCGCGGGAAGGAACGCCTACGGCGGGACACCAATGAAGATGGCCGCCGGGTCGGAACCCGGCGGCCAGCCTATCCAACTCCATCGCCTCCAGGAAGTACCTAGGGGCTTACAGTGTACCCGTAGTACGGACTGAGCGCCTCGTACGGGGTGGATGCCGGATTGGTCCTGGCGCGCACGACGACGGTCCAGGCGCCCGCAGTTGCCGGCGTCCAGGTATAGGTGGGACCGCTGACCCAGGCACTCCAGACCCACGCATATCCCGGGCCACGGTAGGTCCCGACCTGGAACTGGTACGCCGACTGCGGCGACACCGGGCCCCCGACACCGATCGTTGAACCCGATCCAGTGAGCGTCAGGGTGATAGGGGTGTTGACGACCCGCGGAGATGCAGGCGAGAAGGTCGCTCTGACTCCGGTTGCCGTCGTCGGGTTGGCGAGCACGTACGTCGCCGACGTTGCAGAGATGTCGGGGTTGGTTCCAGCCGTCGGGTTGTTCGCCGTCGTCACGTCGACGGTGACCGTGTGGTTGCCTGCCGCGGTGGCCAGGGGCAGCGCGAACGTAGGCGTCGTGCTGCTCCACGCCCCCGCCGTCCCGCTGTCAACCTTGAACCGGTACTTGACCGCCCCTGTGGGCAGTCCAGCCGGGACCACCCCGGAGGCAGTGAACGTAATCGCCGTTCCCGGCTTCTGCGGGCTCGCCGGGCTGCCGTTGTCGATGGTCACCGCCGTCGCCGCCGGGTACCCGGTGATGACGAACGTCGTGCTCGCCGACGCCGCTACTGCCGGAGTTGCTGTCGTCGAGTACTCGACCAGCACGGTATTGCTCCGCACCGGCAGCGCGGTGGTGATGTATGTCGGCGAGGCGGACCAGCCCTGGTCCACGACACCGTTTAGCGAGAACCGGTACTGGCTCGTGACGGGCGGCATGCCGCCACTGCCCGACGCGGTGAACGTCACCGAGGTTCCCCACAGCCGCCCGCTCGTGGGGTTGGCCACGAGGGTGACCGCCGGAGTCGCGTACAGCACGTGCGACACCGAGTTGGCGACCGTCGGAGTGGGAGGCGTGAGCGAGCTGGTCGTCGCCTGCACGGCGATCGTGTACGTCGCCGCCGCGGCTGCAGCGTCGAGCGAGTAGGAGCTCGTGGCGCTCCATGCCGTCCAGTTGGTGCCACCGTCCCTCGAGAAGCGGTACTGGTAGGGAGCGGCGACGTCGGTGGAGCCGAGGGCCACCGCCACGAAGGTGACTGCCGTGCCGGCCGGTGACGGACTGGCCGGGCTGATGGTCTGGAACTGGACGCTCGTAGGCGGCGCCCAGTCACGGATCACGTACGACAGCGCAGGCGTGGACGTCACGTCGGCCGGCGTCGCTAGGGTCGGGCTGGCCACGGTGGTGGTGTCCACCGTCAGCGAGTAGGTGCCGACCGTCGAGGTGGGCAGGAGGAACGTCGGCTCGGTCTGCCAGCCGGTGGCATCCGCCCCGTCAACCCTGAACCGGTACGAGTACACCGCGCCCGGATCGGAACCCGAGCCGGCCGCCGTCAGGGTGACCGGCGTACCGACGATCTGCGGGCTGGCCACCGACGGAGTGAGGGTGACGAGCGTCGCCGGCGGGAAGGTCACGAACTGCGTCACGGTCGCCGACGACTGTGCCGTGGGCGGCGCGTCGGAGATCTCCACGAGGACCGCGTGGCTTCCGCCCAGCGTTGTGCCGGGCATCGTCCAGGTGTTCGTCGGGCCCCATTCCGGGACCGAGACCGGGGTGCCGTCCAGCGAGAACCGGTACTGGTGCGTCCCCGGGCCCGTGCCGACGGCCGTGAACAGCACCGTTGCGCCCTTGGCCGACGGGTTCTGGGCGGAGGTCAGGGTGACCGTGGGGAACGTGTTCACCACGTACGTGATCTGGGCGGCTCCGTCGAAGGTGGCCGGCTCGATGGCCCTGGTGGCCGTCTGCACCCTCACGATGTAGCTGCCAGGAGGCGTGCCGAGCGGCAGCGTGTACACCCGGCTCGTCCCGTACGGCCGGGTCGCGTAGGTGAAGGTCGAGCCGCCGTTGTTCGAGACCGTGAACTTGAAGTAGTAGCCGCCGCCCGTCCCGGTGGTGAGCGGGGCCGGCCCCTCGCCCGTGGCGAGGAAGCTCACCGGGGCAGTGCCCGGGCTCGCCTTCTCGGCCACGATCGTCACGCCGGTCGCCGGCGGGTTGACGATCTCGTAGGCAACCGTGGCCGTGCGGTCAACGGAGCCCGTGTTGGTGCGGACCTCGGCCATGACCGTGTAGAGACCGACCGGGGTCGTGGCCGGGAGGAGCCACGTGGTGGCAGCGCTCCAGGCCGACTGGACCACGTAGGTGAGGCCGACGCCCTGGCCGGTGGCCAGCGAGTACTGGTACTGCTTCGTCGCTGCGCCGCCGGTGGCGACCGCCGTGAAGTTCACGGCGTTGCCCACCGTGGCCGGGCTGACGATGCTGGGGTTGAGGGCGAGCCCGGTGACGGCGGCCGGGACCGCAACCGTCAAGATCAGGGTGCGCGTGCGCGGACCGATCGTCGGGCCGTTGCGGGCCTCGACCTGCACCGTGTAGACGCCGGGGGCCGTGCCGAGGGGCATGACCCAGTTGGCGGACGGCGACCAGCTCTGGACGACCCCGTACTGGGCCGCTCCGAGCCGCATCGAGAACTGGTACTCGTACGCGGCGGGATTGCCGCCCGAGCCGGCCGCCCGGAAGTTGGGGCTGACCAGGCTGGTGAGGTTCTTCGTCCAGGTGTTGGAGTTGGCGGTCACCACGATGCCTGCGCCCTGGGTGCCGGCGTTCGAGATCGCCAGGCTGACGCTGGTGAGGCGGGTCACCACGGGCGCCGTGCCGATCTGGGCGAACGGCGAGGTGGAGGTTCCGGCCTCGTTGAACGCGACCACGCGGTACCGGTAGTACGGGGTGGGGTTCGCCACCGCTTCCGCCCAGGACGTGGCGTTGGCGCGTGCCGTCCCGCGCACCTCCCAGCCCGAGTTCACGCTGGTGGCGCGCTCGATGCGGAACCCGATCTCGTTGTCATTGTTGGCGTTCTTGAACCCGGTCTGGGTGAGGTAGTTCACCGGCGTCGGGTCGGTCCAGCTGACCGTGTTGGTGCCGGCCGTGGCGACGACCGAGATGGGGGCGATGGCGGGCGGGATGACCGAGGGCACGTTGAGGACGATGGGGCGCATCATGTCGTTCTCTTCGTGGCTGAGGATGTGGCAGTGCCACACGTACTCCCAGGCGAAGCTGGTGTAGGCGTTGGTGGTGGGCGGGACGAGCGGCGCCTGCGTGATGGGGTCGATGTTGGTGAACCCGTAGCCCGAGCCGATGGGGATGGCCGGGTTCAGCGCACGGAGGCTGAACGGCACGTTGAACGGGATGGGCGGCGTCCAGGGGCGCATCGCCACGATCGTGTCCTCGAGGGGCGCGATGCGGACGGTGTCCTTCCAGCCGTACTCCTGCTCGGCGGGAAGGCGGATCTGGCCGTCCCAGCCGACGCGGTTGATGACCTGCACGTCGAAGATGTGGAAGTGGATGGGGTGCATGTCCACGCCGTTGTGGCTGATCTTCCACAGCTGCGTGCCGTCGCCGAGCACCGCCGAGACCGGCGTCGCGGCCGCGTTCATGAACTCGGTGGCCGGGTCGGTGTACATGTACGGCGTCATGTTGGCCGCGTTGGTCTTGGGCGGGTTGAGCTGCGTGCCGAGGTTGGTGGACATGCGGGCGTACTCCTTGTCAAAGGAGGCGCCCATCTCGTCGTGCATCGCCTTCGGCTCCATGGGGAAGGTCACGATGGTTCCCGAGACCGTCTCGAACATGAGGGAGTTGTCCTCGATGCGCGAGATGCCCCAGGCCGGCCACACCGACGGGAAGCTCGGGTTGCTGGTGTAGACGCCGTCGTATCCGGCCGACTGGCCGACGATGATCTGGTCCTGGCTCTCCTCGAAGACGCCCAGCGGGGTGCGGCGGCCGGCCGGGGTGAGACCCGGCAGCCAGCGGGCGTTGAGCGCGGCCAGGTCGTAGCCGGGGCCGGTGCCCGCGGCGATGCGGAACTTCATGACCGTGCGGGTGTTCGGGCCGTAGCCGGCCTGCGGGCCTTCGAGCTGTGCGGCCGGATCGGCCTCGTTCCAGGGCGGGACGCGGCCGTAGCCGCCGTTCGCCGAGAGGTCGGGGGCGCCGGTGATGTAGTCGAACCGGGGGTCGAACGCCGGCACTGCCGCCGGGGCGTCGTTGTAGAGGATGAGCTCCTCGCCGCCAAAGTTCGAGAAGTCGATGATGACGTCGGCGCGCTCGGCCGGGCCCATGAAGAGGTTGAAGTCCTTCACGTTGCCGACGTTGAAGGCCGTCGGGTCGGTGACGAAGGTGATGGGCTGGCCCGTGAGGACCACCGGCTTCGGGAGGAAGCCGCCCTCGGTGCCCAGGTAGATGATGTCAGGTCCGAGCTTGGTGGGGTTCGGAACGCCTTCCGTGCGGCCGTCGTTCGGCCAGTTCGGGTAGAGGTTCTGGTCCCAGCAGACCGTCCCCGGGATTCCCGCCGCGCCCGGGATGGCGCACATCTCCACCTCGGTGTTCTGCGCGACCGGCAGCCCACCCCAGTGCGGGTGGGTGACCTGCAGCGGGTCGGCCTTGTAGATGTTCAGGTTCTGGAAGCGGTCGTTGGCCGCGTTCAGGATGCGGAAGCGGTAGGGCTTGGGCTGCAGGTCGAGCACCGGGAAGGCCTGCCCGTTCACCATGGCGGTGTCGAAGAAGGTCTCGGCGCCCACCGACGGGGTGGGCGTGCCCGGGATGACCGGCGGCTGGTTCGGCGTGGTGCAGAAGGCCAGCACCGCCGGATCGGGATCGCCGCAGTTCGCGTCGAAGTACGGGTTCGCGGTCGGCGGGTAGATGAGGTTCGCGGTGGGCGGGAAGAACCAGGGGCCGTAGACCCAGCGGCCGAAGGCGTTCACGCCGCTCGGGGTGTAGGGGTTCTGGGCCGGCACGTACACGTGCGGGATCCAGAAGTCGCCGGTGACCGGGGCGACGACGCCGGTGTCGTCCACGGCGCCCGTGCCCCAGTTCCAGGTGGGGTCGGTGTCGCGGACGAAGGTCTTGCCCGTGCGGATGTTCACGTTCGCGTCCACGAAGGTGCGGTCCTGGATGACGAGCGGGATGCCGAGGTCGGGGAGGATGCCCTCGGCGATGAGGTCGTTCTCGGTCCTGTCGTTGATGAGCAGGCCGGCCGCCTCGCCCGCGAGCACGTTCAGGCGGGTGATGCCCCAGGCGTGGTCGTGGTAGAACATGAGGCGCGAGCTCTGCTGGTTCGACCAGTAGTAGGTGGTCTCGTCATTGGTGGCCGGAACCGGCATGTCCGGCACGTTGTAGAGGCTGACGCCCTTCTTGTAGGGGTTCGCCCCGTCGTCGTAGTCGGCGAGCGGCAGGATCCACTGGAACGGGGTGCCGTCGCTGATCCACGGGGTGCGGCCGCCGTGCAGGTGGATGGCGGCGCGGGTCTGGGGATACACGGCGCAGGGCAGGCCGGGGTCGCCAATGGCCATGGGCGAGGGGTTGCACTCGGTGCCGTCGGGCCACATGGCGCCGCGGCCGGAGCCCTGGATCGACTCGTCCACCGGAACCGCCAGGTTGCCGCCGGAGGCGGCGCCGGGGAGCTCGTTCTTGAACTTGATGCGGATGGGGCGGTCCTTCACGGCCACGATGACCGGTCCGAGCCAGTTGATCGGATCGGGGGTCACGTTGTTGAGGGTGCCGCCGGCGTTGGTGCCCAGGTTGGTCTGGACGTAGCCGCGCACCTTGGTGGCCGGCAGGTCGCTGTGGAACCGGTGCTCGTAGAGCTTGAGGGAGATCTCGTAGTAGTCGGAGCCCGGATAGGTGCGCGTGTCCGGATGCGCGAGCGGGACGTAGTTCCCGATATTGTTCGGGGCGCCCGAGCCGAGACCCGGCAGCGTGTCCACGAACTTGCGCAGCATGGGGCTGAAGGCCCAGTTGGCCGTCGTGAAGTAGTCGGGCGTGTCGAGCGGTCCGACGGTCAGCCCGTTCAGCTGCGGCGAGGGCAGCGCCGACGCCGAGGTGGACCGCGGCGCGCCGGCGCGCATGGTCTTGATGCTCGGGGACATCCTCTCGGCCTTCACGCCGCGGATTCCGATCTCCGGAACCTCGATGCCCTTGGCGCGGGCGGCGGCCTTGGCGGCCTTCACGCGCTCCACGTTGGCCTTCTGCTCCTTGGCGGCCTCGACCCGCTGCGCCTGGGTGATGCGCATCTGCGAGTTCATGTTCTTGATGCGCGCCGCCTTCTGCATCAGCGGATCGACCTGGACCTGGTCGTTCGCGGCCTGCGCGAGGGAAATCTGGGGGACGGCGAAGAAAGCGACCGCGAGCGCGGTCACGCTGGAACGAATGGCCTTCCGGATCATCTGCTGCCCTCTCATCGGTTTCTCCCCACGCGGCGATATGCCGCACGCATCGTCGGTAATGAGTAGGGGCAAATTGCCGCAGTGGCAATGTAGGAGACGCGGCGCGATCGGGTGTCACCCAAGATAGCTACGAGTAAATGGACCATTGCGGGCCAATCGTGTCCTGGATCAAGGGGTTTGTACCTCGAATCACGGACACGGCCCGGGTCGTGTGCGCCGATGCCTACATTTACTTATACGAAGAATCCCGGGAGGGTACGCCGCCCGGAGCGACGACGGACGATCGGTCCGGCGATCCGGGCCGGGCGGACGCGGCTGCCGCCGAAGGGGGGTTGTCACTGAAGGTCACAAATATTCCCGCGATTGCCATTCGCCTCCATGTGAAAGTGTTCATCTTGGCAATGATTGGCGCGGGATTGCGCGATCGACCGAGCCCTCCCCCCGTGGCAGGATGATCCGGTGCAGCGTTTCGTCCTCCTCTCGCTCCTCGGCATCGCCCTTCTCCTCGCCGGGAGCCTGGGCGTCATCCTCTGGATGACCGATGGCGGCCCCGACGCACCGGGGCCGGAACCCGCTCCAGCCGCGGCTTCCGTGCAGCCGGAGAGGCGGCCGTCGGTGATCGTCCCGCCGCCTCCCCGGGCCACCACGCGCGAGGTCGAGGAGTTCAAGAACCCCGCTCCGAAGGCGGTGCCCGCACCCCCTGCCCCGCCGCCGCCGGTGGACCTGGCCCGGGAGGCGCCGGCCCTGGAGGCCATCGTCTCCGGGCGTTGCGGGAGGATGCAGGTGCGGCTCGGCGACGAGATGCGCAAGGACGGGGCCCAGATCACCGGGCAGGCCATCCTGCTCTTCGACGTGGAGCCCGAGGGGGGAAAGGTGAAGCTCGGCCAGAGCCGCCTCCAGTCGCCCGGGAACATGCGCCAGTCGCTGGTGGCCTGCGCACAGATGGCGCTGCGGGGGCAACTGGTGAACGCGCCGGGCGCCGAGGAGGGCGAGCGGTTCGTCCTGCAGGTGGTGCTGGGGATGAGGCCGGAGTAGCGCGGCGGAGCCGGGGGCTACTTCTCGTCCTTCTTGGGCTTGTACGCGTACTGGTAGTGATACTGGTACTGGTACGCGTAGGAGTAGCTTCCCACCCCGCCCTTCCTGGGGGGGACGTCGTTGAAGACGATGCCGGAGAGGCGCACGCCGTTCTCGGCGTAGGCCTTCACGGCCTGCTGCAGCTCGCGGATGGGGTGCCACCCGGCGCGGAGCACGAGCAGGTTCACCCCGGCCACGCGGCCGACCAGGGCGGCGTCGGTGACCGCCAGGATGGGCGGCAGGTCGATGAGGACCAGGTCGTAGCGGGAGGCGAGGTCCTCCACCATGTGGCGGAAGCGCTCGCTGCCGAGCAGCTCGGAGGGGTTGGTGGGGGAGGAGCCGCGGGGGATGAAGTCGATGCCCGGGAAATCGGTCTTGTGGAGGACGTCGGCGATGGAGACCTCGCCGGCGATGGCCTCGGCCAGGCCGGGGGTGCGGTGGATGCCCAGGTAGCCGTGGAGGGAGCCCTTGCGCAGGTCGGCGTCGAGCAGCAGCACCCGCTTGCCGGCGTCGGCGAAGACCCGGGCCAGGTTCACCGTGACGAAGGACTTGCCCACCCCGGGGCGGGGGCCGCCGATGGCGATGACCTTGTTGGGCGCGTCCATGAGGGCGAACTGGAGGGAGGTGCGGAGCGAGCGGACGCTCTCCGCCGCCATGTCGGTGGGGTCGGACTCGGCGAGGACCTTGAGCCGGGTGCCCTTGCGGGCCTTGCGCTCCTTCTCGAGGACGGCCTGCCGCTCGCTGTGGGGGATGGAGGCGCGGACCACGAGGCCGGAGGCCCGCTCGACCTCGGAGGGGTCCTTCAGCCCTTGGTGGAGGACCTTTTTGCCCACGGCGATGAGGATGCCGCCGAGGAGGCCCGCGGCAAGCGCCACCGCCACCTTCTGGTCGCGCCGGGGGTTCACTGGCCCGCTGGGCATCACAGCCGGGTCCAGGATCCGGACGTTGCCGACCAGGCCGCTCTTGGCGATCTTGATCTCCTGGGCCCGGTTGAGGAGCATGAGGTACATCCCGCTCGCGACCGAGACGTCCCGCTTGAGCCGGAGCGACCGCGATTCGGCCTCCGGTAGCTGGGAGATCTGGGTGTCCACCGAATCCCGCTCGGCCGCCAGAAAAGCCACCTTCTCGTTGAGCGCCTGCACCGCGGGATGGGTGGGCATGAACCGGTACAGCATCTCCTTGCGCTGCAGTTCCATCTCGGAGAGGCGGCGCTCCAGTTCCACCGACCGTTGCAGCGTGGAGGTCGTGGCGAGCGTGAGATCCACACCCGCCGTTCCCTCGCTGGACTTGTACTTCTCGAACGCCGTTTCGGCGGCATCGACCTTCTCGCGAAGAAGGGGGATCTGGGAGTCCAGGAACTGGAGGGTTCTCTCGGCCTCGAGCGATTTCTTCTCCACATTCTGGCGCAGGTAGTGCCCGGCGAAGGAGTTGAGCACGGCAACAGCATGCGAGGGAGTGGATGCGATCGTCGAGACGCGGATCACCCCGGTGTACTTGCCCTTTTCGCCGATCTTGAGTGAGCCGGCCAGCCCCCTGGCCGCCTGCGCGCGCGAGGTCTTCACCAGGTGGAACTCGGTCCCGGGCCGGGCCCGCAACTCCTGGACGAACACCGTGGCCGTTCCCTCCCCGCTCGGCCCAGGCATGGTCCAGGAGACGGGCTTGCCGACCTCGCCGCCGGCGACCAGCTTCCCGGTCCCATCCCGAATGGTGAATTGCCCTCCGTCACCCGCCACCAGGGTCAGCACGATGGTGTCGTTGTCCCGCTCGGGGGGGACGTCGAATCGCAACACCTGGACGCGCTCCCCGCCCCATGCGTATTTCGCGGCGCTGAAGAGGGGCGATGCGGGCTGCTTGCCGTCCCGGTAGTGGGCGATGAGCCGGCCGAACCGAGGGAAGTAGCGGGGCGCCGCCCACACGTCCAGGTGCAGGTCATCCACCACCCTTGCGAGGAGGCTCCGGGACTGCATGACCTCCATTTCGGTGGCGACCTGGAACAGCTGGCCGTAGCCCATTCCGGGACCGTCGAGGCTGGGGATCCCCACCCCGGCTCCTTGCTTTTGGGACTCGATCTGGAGAATGACGTCGGCCTCGTAGGCCGGGGCCTGGTTTCCCAGCACCCAGGCCAGGCCGACCATGGCCACCCCAAGCGCCCCGAGGATGAGCCACTTCCCCTCGCTGATGGCCTCCAGGTAGAAGGAGAGCGATGCTGACCCCGTGTCGTGGGCGGACGACGCGGCGCCCGGCGGTGGCGGAAGCGGCTGCTGCGGATGCGGGGCCACCACGTTGAGGTCGGGCTTCTCTCCGGGAAGGGGCATGGCTGGGTCAGAATCCGATCTGGGTCTTCGTCGTGTAGATCATGCTCCAGGTCTGCCAGATGGTGTTCACCAGCGGCAGGATCTGGCTGATGACCCGGTTCATGCGGGCGAGGTCGTTGGTGGCCACGAAGACCACGTCGCGCGGCTTGAGCGGGAACTGGGCGGCCAGGATGAGCGAGTCGGCCTCGGCCACGTCCAGGCGGAAGATCTCCGGCTTTCCGTTTGGCTCCTGGCGGAGCACGTATACGGCGGGGCGCATGGTGGTGTAGTCGAAGCCGCTGCTGTCCCCGAGGGCGGCCGCGAGCGAGAGGCGTCCGCGGAACATGGGGCGCGTGCCCATGCTCTTCACCTCTCCGAAGACGAACACCTGGCTGAGCGACATGCTTCCCACGTGGACGGCGTCGCCGTCGAGGAGCAGCCAGTTCGACTTGAGATCGCCCTCCTCGTAGTAGGACATGAGGTTGAGGAGAGTGGCCTTGCCGCCCCGGATGAGGGTCACCTCGGCGGGGTTCGAGTCCTTCACGAACCCGCCGCACTTCACCAGCGCGTCGGAGATCCGCAGCGGAATGTTGTCGAGGTAGAGCGTCTGGGGGCTCCGCACCTCGCCAGCCATCTCCACGCGCCGTCCCAAGAACTTGGCCACCCGCACCGAGACCTGCGGGTCCTTGATGGCGTGCTTGAGCCGGCCCGTCAACTCCCGCTGGATCTCGATGACCGTCTTTCCGGCCACGTGCAGGTACCCCACGAACGGGTAGAACATGGTGCCGTCCGCGTAGACGAGTTGCCCGTTCTCCTCGGGGCTGCGGTACTGGCCGGTGGGGGAGGTCAGCTCCGGGTGATCCCAGACAATGACCGAGAGGATGTCGTGGGGGGCCACCTTGTACTGGTAGTCCTTGAGCAGCGCCGCGTTGGGGTCCGGCTGCCGCGCCGCCACCTCGGCCTTGTACTCCTTGGCGAACCTCTGGATCAGGAAGGGGGAGACCACCTGGATCTGGAACTCGTCGTTGCCCTGCTGCTCGTGGGCCCGGTCGGTGACCTCCGAGTCCTTCATGTGGACGCCGGGGGCGAGCGAGCAGGCCGTGCTGAGCGACGCGGCGAGCAAGAGGGCGAAGGTGTTCCTCTGCGTCATCCGTGCACCTTCCTCAATGCTGGCGGCCAGAAGGCCCGCTCGTAGTCGTCGATCCCGCGCTCGACCAGCCGGAGCGCCTCCTCGAAGGCGGCGCGGGGCTGGCGGTAGGGGTCGGGAACATCGAAGCTGCCGAACTTGCCGATGGAGTGGACCTTGCCGCGGGCCTGGGGGGCGATGGAGAGGACCGCCGCCTCGTGGCCCCGCTCCATGACCAGCACCAGGTCGTGGGCGGCGACCAGCTCGGGCGTGACCTGCCGGGCCCGGTGGCCGGAGATGTCGATGTTCCGTTCCCGCATCAGCTCCAGCGCCGCCGGGTCGGCCCCGAAGCCGACGAGGGCAGAGACTCCCGCCGAGGAGACCGTGAAGCGGGGGCGCCGTCCGAGACGGGCTCGGAGCAGCGCCTCCGCCATGGGGCTCCGGCAGATGTTGCCGACGCAGACGACGAGGACCCGGTCGATCATACCGAGGGACCGTTGTACGCCGGTGTGGGAGAGGGAGTAAAGAATTGCGAGTGGATATCGGGGGGTTGACTGCCCACCCCTCAGGGGAGTCGGCGGCGGAGGGCGCCGGACGCGTCCACGGCTTGGAGGAAGCTGGGTGGGAACTGGCCGAGGCGTTCGGTGAAGACGGCGAGAACGAACCCCCGGGCACGGCCACGGCCTCGGGCCGAAGGAGCGACGAGGGCGACGAACCTCTTGCTCTCATGAGTTGCGTCCCCGAGACGTTGAGTTGGTGGGGACGGCTCGAATCGCCATGGCGCGGCAAGTTCCTCCCTGGTCGTGGCGAGCGCGTCCCGGACGGCCGGGTCGCGGAGATCGAGCACGTGGGTGAGGCGGCCTCGGACGTGCACGACCGTGAAGGGGTCCTTGCTCGGCGAGACCCGGTGGCTCGCTCCAGCGACAACTCCGATTTCCGCGCCCAGGGTCTCGAGGTCTGACGCCAAGTAGAGCGTGTCGAATGAACCCGGGGGCGTGTAGCGGGCACCGTGGAGGCGGGCGCCGCCACCCCACAGGGGCCCCAACGTGGTTCCTTCGGGTGAGCCTGCAGGCCCGGGGAGCAGGAGGCGTGTGTCAACCGCACGCAGCCAGGGGCCGTCGATGGCTACCGCGGGAATCGACCCGAGCGCGCCTCGAAGCTCCTCATCGCGGACCATCACCCGATGACGCCTGCCAGGAGTCCATCCAGCATGTCGGCGACCACCTCTGCCCTGCCGGCCATGACGACCGAGAGGGGTGTCCTGCCGTCCAGTTCTCCGTTCGGGCTGTTCATCCAGGCAACGACGCGGCTGCGGCTGCCGCTGAAGATTCGCTCCGCCGCGACCACCGTGCGGTGGATGGGCGCGAGGCGAGGCTGGAGTGGCGCGCTGGCCGGGCTCTTGAACACGGCCTTGTATTCCTTGCCGACGGCGCGGGCGAGCGCGGAAAGCGGGACGTCGAGGTAGGCGGCCACCAGCTTGGCGTCGATGCGACCGCTGCGGGGGTCGTGGAGCGCCGGGACCATCGACGAGCGCGCCGGAGCGTAGGCCGCCATGGCTTCCCGGACGCTGGAGGCGAGGCGATCGATGGTCGCCTCCACTTCGGCAGGTCGGGCCGAGGCGGTCCCCAGGATCACCTCGACCTTGTTGCCGCGTACGACGATGACGTCGGAGCGGCCGGTGGCGGAGAGGGCCTTCGCGGTCCGCAGGCGGACCCCCTTCGCTCCGGCGAGGACGACCTGGATCGGTTTTGGCATGCCGGGATCGTACTCTCGTATCTGCCTGATGTCTACCTGTTGTCTGCCTGGGGTCGTCGGGGTGCCGGGGCGGCGGTTCCAGCGGCGGCGAGGGTGGCGGCAAGGGTTGCCACGACGAGGTCGGCGACGGCCTGCGCCCTGCCGGCCATGACGAGCGAGAGGGGGGGCTTGCCGTTGAGTTCTCCGTGCGGGCTGTTCAGCCAGGCGAGGGCGTCGCGGCGGCCGCCGAGGGTACGGTCGAGCGCGACCACCGTGCGGTGGATGGGCGCGAGGCGGGGCTGCAGGGGCGCGCTGGCCGGGCTCTTGAACACGGCCTTGTAGTCATTGCCGACGGCGCGGGCGAGTGCGCGGAGCGGGACGTCGAGGTAGGTGGCGAGGCGCCTGGCGTCGATGCGGTGGGTCCGGGGATCGTGAAGGGAGGGGGCTGGGGGCGGAGGGATGCGTGACGAGCGCGTCGGAGTGTAGGCGGCTGCCGCCTCCCGGACGCTGGAGGCGAGGCGATCGAGGTCCACGAGGAAGTTTGCCGGGTCGGTGATCCGGACGCCGCCGAACTCGCCGAGGGGGAGGAGGTGGCGACGGTCGCCGCTCACCACGACGGAGGCGCCGCCGGCCAGCGCGGTGGCCAGGAACAGGTCGTCCTCGGGGTCGGCCTTCACCACGGCCAGGCGGGGGAGCATCTCGTGGGCGACCATGTCGGCGCCGGCGGCGAGAGCGAGCACGACTTCGCGAGCCTGCGCGGCGCGCCCGGGTGGCTTCAGAGCCCTGGCGATCCGGGGGTGATCGATGACGCGCAGGCATTCGGCGACGATGCCGGGGGACCACACGAGCTGGAACGAGACCCCCGCGGCCTGGATGACCTTCGCAGGTGTTCCCGAGGGCGAGAGCAGGCCGGAGATGACGACGTTGGTATCGATGACCGCCCGGATGGTCACCTTCTCCTGGCCTCACGGCTTGCGTGCGTCGCCTCGTCGGCCAGGAGGTTGGCTTCTTCCTCGTCGAGTTCGGGTCCGCGTGAGCGGGCTTCTTCCATGAGGCGGGCGACGGTGCGCACCGAGGAGCGGCGGCGGGCCTCCTGGAGACCCAGTTCCCGGAGCCAGGTGGAGACGGGCTTGTCGCCGGCGGCGGAAGCCGCGGACCGGAGGGCGGCCCGCTCCGCGCGGGTGACCCGGATGGGGATGATTTCTTGCTTGGCCATGGGGGAGGGTACTACGTCGTATGGACGGGTGTCGACCTCTCGGTCGGGCGAGGCGGGTGGATCTCCGGGCGGACAGGACGGCTTCTTGCAGTGCCCGTGCACATGTCGCAAGCCAATTCCCTCGTTGCCGCGACGCTGGTCCGATTCATGGACCACGGGACCGAACGGCGGACCTCTTGCGCGAGCGAGGGGAAATGCGCTATTCACCCTTTGGGTGAACGAGTCTGGCCATGAAGTTCCGGTTCGCCTCCCGGAGGCTACAGGCCCTCTACACGTCCGGGGTGGGAGCACGGAGGTATCCCGCGTCGGTCGTGGATGGGTTCTTCGAGGTCCTGAAGATCGTCGATGCCGCTGCCGGTGTGGGTGATCTGTACGCGTTCAAGAGCTTGCACTTCGAAAAGTTGTCGGGGGATAGAAGTGGGCAGAGGTCGCTTCGCCTGGATCGTCGATGGCGACTCATCGTGACTGTCGACGTCGAGCTCGCCCAGCCCGAGGTCGTGGTCCAGGAAATCGTCGACTACCACTGAGGACAACCATGACCCCCCCTCCCCTCCGCCCTGCTCGCATCACTTCCGCCGGAGCCATCCTCCGCCGCGAGCTCGCGGCCCGAGGCTGGACGCAGCGCGACCTGGCCGAGGTCATGGGACGCCCGCAGCAGGCCATCAGCGAGATCGTGCGGGGGAGCAAGCGCATCACGGCTGAGACGGCGCTCGAGCTGGCCGCGGCGCTTGGGACGTCGGCGGAGGTCTGGCTTCGGCTGGACGCGGGCCATCAGCTTCGAGTGGCGGAGGAGCGGCCGGAGGTGGCGGCGGCCCGCCGCGCCATCCGGAGACGCAGCCAGGCGCGGGCCGGCGGCCCGCCGCAGCGGGGGCGCGGGGCGGGGTAGGCGCGGGCGTCCTACCGGTAGGACGGGATCGGCCGGGTGAACCTCCAGGAAGCGCGCGGGTCCGGCTACCCAGCGTTCGGGAGCACGATCAGTTCGTGGGCGACCAGGTCTGCTGCGTACCGCAGGACGGCGTGGATGTCGTCGCGCGTGAGGCGAGGGTATGCGGCGAGGAGGTCCGCCTCCGTGGTGCCCTCGGACAACTTGCGGAGGATGCCCTCGACCGGGATGCGCGTTCCACGCACGACGGGCTTGCCGTGGAGGACGGCGGGGTTGAACTCGATTCGGTCGGTCGTCATGGCGAGGAGCCGGCGGCGATCGTACCGCCGGGGTCGGGCGATGGCGAGCAGTCCTCTACCCTCCGTCCCGCTCGCATCACTTCCGCCGCAGCCATCCTCCGCCGCGAGCTCGCGGCCCGGGGCTGGACCCAGCGCGACCTGGCCGAGGTCATGGGACGCCCGCAGCAGGCCATCAGCGAGATCGTCCGGGGGAGCAAGCGCATCACCGCGGAGACGGACCTCGAGCTGGCCGCCGCGCCATCCGGAGACGCAGCCGGGCGCGAGCCGGCGGCCCGTTGCAGCGTGGGCGAGGGCGCGGGGCGAGGTAGGCGCGGGATCGGACCCACCCCGGCGGGGACGTGGCTGTGGCGGCTCCGGGAATGGTTCTTGCGAAGGGAGCGGTCATGAGCCGACGTGACGCAGTTCTGGGTGCACAGCAAGGCCGAACAGCAGACCCAGGGGCCGGACGACGGACCCAGCCGGCCGTGGTACAATCACCTGGAGGAAACGGAGTGCGTGAATCCATGTCGACGGTGCCAAAGAGCATTCGCCTCAGCGAATTCCGTCAACTGAACGAGGCGGAGAAGACCGCCGCTCTCCGCGAACTCGCCATCGCTTCGCACGGTGGGGCCAACGGCGAGTTGGCGCTGCTCGAGGCCCGCATCCGAGCTTTCGAGGCCCGGTATGAACTGACCTCGGAACAGATGCGGTCGCGTGTCGCGGAGGGCGTCCTCCCCGAGACTGCGGAGATCGCGAGCTGGCTGATCGCACTGGAGATCCAGGAGCGGCTCCGTGCCCCCAAGGCACGGACCTAACACCCTCCGCAACTACGTCTCCACTCACGAGACCATCATGGAGCAGTTCTTCCGTGAGGGTTTCGTGGAGTCGGACGCGCTGGAACTCGTATCTGCGGGCAACGGCGTGTTTCTGATGCAGGGAGTGATCTCGTGCAAGGGCGGTCTGGTCTGCACCGTGGAGAAGTTGATGGAGACGGTGGGCGCTCCTGACCGGGACAACCCCCGCATCCAGACCTTCCGGTACAGCTACAACGTGAGCGTCGCAGGGATGCACAACCTGTTTCGCTACGATAATGCCGACCATCACGGACATGAGGACTCGCACCATCGCCACGCCTTTGACCCGGTGACCGGCGCGCAGATGCCCGGGTCGCCCGAGTGGATCGGCGAGGCCCGCTGGCCGACGCTGGGTGAGGTTCTTCGCGAGATGAGCGACTGGTACTGGGACCACCAGCACTGACCGGAGAGGGAGTGGCCGGCTGGGGAACCCAGGGGCCAGACGGCGGGCAGGCGGCGCGCCTCGTTCACGGCTCTGCCCCCCCACCCTCGATGGCGGGGCCAAGCACCTTTCGCCAGATGAAGGCGGATTGCTCGGCGCCGCGTGAAGGCTCCGCCGAGACGTCGAGCCAGCACTGGATGATGTCGGCCACCGGCACCCCGTGAACGCCAACCGCGCCGCGAAATACCGACTCCGGCCAGCGCGCCACCCGCACCACCACGTCTCCCTGCTGGCCAGGCCTGGAGAGCGCCAGCCCGAGAGCCTCGAGACGTGGCGGATCGACCTTCCGGACGTAGAGGTGGACTGGCGCGCCGCGGACGTGTCCGACGCCGAGGGCGTCGCAGGCGGCGAACAGGCCGAGGCATGCCGAAGGCGACTCCTCCCCGCCTGCGACCTCGGCGAGGCGGGTACGCAGCCGCTCCACGGGGTCGCGCCCGGGCATGATCCAGGCCGCGTCGACCTGGCGCTGGGGTCGGAGCGAGGCGGCGCGCCATCGCGCGAGGAGGTCTCGAGTCCGGACCAGCTGTCCGTCCACGTCCATGTACCCGGCCGCCTTGAGCGCCGCGAACAGCCTCCAGGCTGCAGGCGCGGACACCCCTGCCTTCGCAGCCAGTTCCGGCGCGGAACGGGCCAGCCCCGGGGGCACGGCGCTCATCCCAGCAGGGAGCTTCCCGCCGACGAGTACCTTGAGCATCCACTGGTTGAGGTCGGAGAAGAGATCGCGGGGCTGCCCGGCGATCCTTCCGACTCCGGAGCGGAAGCCCTGGACCTTTTGCACGCCGTCGAGCCCGGGACCGAACAGGCGCACGAGGCCGCGCTCGTCCACGTACCCGAATGGCTGGTCGGGCGCGACCTCCCTCGCGTACGCCTCGATGGCTGCGGCCATGGCCCGGGAGATGGCCGGCGCTCCCACCACCGCGAGGAACCGGACGTCGGGCCCGGCTGCCGCGCGCCCTCTCAGGATGCCGTCGGCGAGAAGACCCCGGAGCGTCGATAGCCTGGGCACGCCTGCCTGGTTGAGGAGAACGGGGTACCGCCTGGAAGCCTTCCGCGCCACGAACGCCCAGGGGGCGTTGTTCGCCGGCGGGCGGGTGGACCACCCCGCGTCGCCCAGCGCGTTGCGCAGTTCCAGGGCGAGCGGGTTCGGGCTTTCCCGAGGGGGGCTGGGCGGGGAAGGCGGCATTTCCTGAGCAGGATAGCTTTCCTGAGCAGGATAGGCAAGCTCGGGACGCCCGCAGCAGGCCATCAGCTTCGCCTCGCCGAGGAGCGGCCGGAGATGGCGGCGGCCCGCCGCGCCATCCGGAGACGCGGGCGGGCGCGAGCCGGCGGCCCGCCGCAGCGAGGGCGAGGGCGCGGGGCGGGGTAGGCGCCGGCGTCCTACCGGTAGGACGGGATCGGACCCACCCCGGCGGGGACGTGGCTGCGGCGGTGGTGATACATTTTCCTCATGGCGCGCTCGCCACGGGACCTCCGGCGCCTGGCCGATGAAATCCCCGCGAAGACATCTACGGGGACCTCGAGGCCCGCATCCGCGCCTTCGAGGTCCGGTACGAACTGACCTCTGATCAGATGCGGTCGCGGGTCGCGGAGGGCGTCCTCCCCGAGACTGCGGAGATCGGGAGCTGGCTGATCGCACTGGAGATCCAGGAGCGGCTCGGGGTAGGCGCGGGGCGCTGGCCTTGACAATCGTATCCTTTTAGATACACTTGGCCTGAGCACACTCATGACCCGTCGCCCCACCAAGCCGCGGCCCCGCCGCAAGCTGCTGCCGCTCGACGCCGCGCGCTACCTGACCGACGACGCCGCCGTCGCCGAGTACATGACCGCGGTCCTCGAGTCCGGCGACTCCGACCTGCTGCTGCGCGCGCTCGGGGACATCGCCCGGGTCCGGGGCATGGCGAAGGTCGCGCGGGACACGGGGCTGGGGCGGGAGAGTCTCTACAAGGCGCTGACGCCGGGCGCGAAGCCGCGGTTCGACACCATCCTCAAGGTGGCGAGGGCCCTCGGGCTCAGGCTCTCCGCGCGGGTGGCGTGACGGAGGCGATCAGGGCCGTGGTGCTGCAGTGGTAGCAACGGCCGCCGTCCTACCGGTAGGACGGGATCGGACC
>CAIQRS010000024.1 GCA_903874275.1 uncultured Anaeromyxobacter sp. | reverse complement strand
GTCGGCGCGCGGAAGCTACCCTCCGAGCTAACACCGCGCCAGACAAAAGCAAACCGGCGGGGAGGACCCCCGCCGGGCGAACCGCTACTCCAGGATGAACTTCCGGGGGTTTTCCGGGATTCCGTTCACCCGCACCTCGTAGTGGAGGTGGGGGCCGGTGGAGCGCCCGGTGTTGCCCACGGCGGCGATCTTCTGCCCCCGGGCCACCCGCTCGCCGAGCCGGACGTAGGTCTCGGAGAGGTGGCCGTAGCGGGTCTTCACCCCGTAGCCGTGATCCACCACGAGGACCTTGCCGTAGCCGCCCTCGGTGCCGTTGAAGACCACGGTCCCGTCGGAAGGGGTGAGGATCGGCTGGCCGTGCGGGGTGGAGATGTCGAGCCCCTGGTGCATGGAGCGATCGGCGCTGTACGGGTCGAGCCGGGCGCCGAAGTCGCTCGTCACCCAGCCCTGGGTGGGCCAGATGGAGGGGGTGGATGCCAGCATCGACTTCTGGTCCTCGAAGTACTCGGTGAGCTCCCGCAGGCTCGCCTCCTGCCGGTGGGCCTCGGTGTCGAGGGAGGTGATCCGACCGGGGAGGGCCGCCGGGTTCTCGCTGCCCGCCGGGGCCGAAAGCGGCGCCTGGGCCCCCGGGGCGCCCACGGGGCCGATGGCGAGATTGCGCTCGGGGTCCTGCAGGTGGGTCACGGCGCTGCGCAGCTTGGCGTCGAAGCGCTCCACCCGGTCGAGGGTGGCCTGGACGTGGGCCACCTTCTCCTGGACCAGCAGGACCTGCGACCTGAGCTGGGCGTTCTCCTCCTTCAGCCCCCGGTTCTCCGAGGATGCCGAAAGGAGCGTGAAGTAGTGGGTGACCGTGAGGAGGCCGAGGACCGCCGCGACCCCTCCGCCGACGAGCCCCTTCTTGAGCCAGCGCCGCGGCAGGCGGAACTTGCGCACCGCCTGCGAATGGTCGCTGACCACGATGAGGGTGTACTGGCGGTTGTCGGGCGTCTTGGGCATGCGCGCGGTCGGTCGATGGCTCGATCAGGTCTCTTTACGCCCCTGATGCTGTCCCCCGTTGACCCGACGCGTAACAGGTGACGCAGGGGGGTGTCAACGGAGTCCGAGTGTGCGAGGGGCCTACAGGATCAAAATCGGAGCGCCTGCGAGGGTATAGCCTGCTGACCATCCAGCCCTCACACGGAGGCAGGGTAGTCGGTGTACCCCTTCGGACCGGGCGTGTAGAAGGTGCCGAAGTCGGGCGCGTTCAGCGGGAGTCCCCGCTCGAGGCGCGTCACCAGATCCGGGTTGGCAAGGAACGGTCGCCCGAAGGCGATCAGGTCGGCGCGCCCGTCCCGCAGCGCCTCCTCGGCGCTGGTCCGGTCGAAGCCGCCCGCCAGGATGAAGGTGCGCGGCCAGGCCTTCCGCAGCGCCAGCTTGAGCTCGGCCGGAACCGGGGGGGCCCCCATGGCCGAATGGTCCACCAGGTGGACGTACTGGACCCCGGTCGCCACCAGGGCGGGCACGAGCTTCCGGTAGGTCTCGTCGATCTCCGGGTAGGCCACCATGCCGGCGTTGACGCCGTACGGGGAGAGACGGATGCCGACCCGCTCCCCGCCGATGGCCTCGGCGACCTGCCGCGCCACCTCCAGGACGAAGGAGAGCCGCTTCTCGACCGATCCGCCCCAGGCATCGGTGCGCCGGTTGGTGTCCGGGCTCAGGAACTGCTCCAGCAGGTAGCCGTTCGCGCCGTGGAGCTCGACCCCGTCGAACCCGGCGGAGATGGCGTTTCGTGCCGCCGTCACGTGCTCCTGGATGGCGTGGCGCACCTCGGCGTCGGTCATGGCCCGGGGGAGCGGGTGGGCCTGCATCCCCTTCGCGTCGGTGTACATCTCGCCCGGCGCGGCGACGGCGCTCGGCGCCAGGACCTCGCCGCCCGCGGGGAGGTTCAGCGGGTGCCCCACCCGGCCGGTGTGCATGACCTGTACGAAGATGCGCCCGCCGCGTGCATGGACCGCATCGGTGACGAGCTTCCAGCCAGCCACCTGGCCGGCCGACCAGAGCCCCGGGATGCGCGGGTAACCCGTGCCGTTCGGGGAGGGAGAGGTCCCCTCGGTGACGATGAGCCCGGCGGAGGCGCGCTGCGCGTAGAACTCCGCCATGAGGGTGTTCGGCGTGGCCGCATCGACGGCGCGGCTGCGGGTCATGGGGGCCATCACGAGGTGGTTCTTGAGCGTGAGCTTGCCGAGCGTTGCAGGGGCGAAGAGCTTGGAGTCGGTCATGGGTGGACCTGTATAGGAGCGGATATGATCGGGCGCATGGTTGCAGGGCGCAGGAGGTGACCGCGTGCAGCAGCTTCCCGACTTCCGGCTCGAGGTCTTCTTCAGCCGCTGGGAGTTCGCCGCCCGCCACGTGCTGACGGCCTCGGACGCCCAGAGCATGACCCTCGGCGAGCTTCTGGCACTGGGCACGGACGAGGACCGGACGGCCTTCGAGCGGCTCACGCTGGGCTATGTCCCCACATGGGGTGGGGACGGGTTGCGCCAGGCCATCGCGGCGACCTACGTGAACCTTGCTCCCGAAGACGTCCTCGCCTTCGCCGGCGCCCAGGAAGGGCTCTTCTGGCTCTTCCAGGAATCGGCCGGCCCCGGCGACCACGTCCTCCTCACGGTGCCCGGCTACCAGTCCATCGAGTCGCTCGCCCTGGCGACCGGCGCCGAGGTGACCGGCCTCCCGCTCGAGCCGGAGACCGGATGGGCCCTGGACCTGGGCCGGCTGGAGCGCGCGCTGCGGCCGAGCACGCGGCTCGTGGCCGTGAACTTCCCGCACAATCCGTCCGGCTCCGTGCCCGATCCCTCCACGTTCCAGGCCCTGGTGGACCTCTGCGAGGCGCGGGGCATCCGGCTGTTCTGCGACGAGGTGCACCGCGGGCTGGAACTCGATCCGGCGCGGCGCCTGACGCAGGCAGCAGACCTGTCGCCCACGGCGATTTCACTGAACGTGACCTCAAAGTCCTACGGCCTGGCGGGCCTGCGCGTGGGCTGGCTGGCGAGCCGGGACCGGGCTCTCCTCTCGCGCCTGGAGCGGCGCAAGCACTACACGTCCATCTCCAACTCCGCCCCCGGCGAGTTCCTGGCTGCACTGGCGCTGCGGCACGGCGAGGCCATCCAGGCCCGGAACCGCGCCATCATCCAGCGCAACCTGCCCCTCTTCGACGCCTTCTTCGCGCGGTGGCCGGAGCTCTTCGACTGGGAGCGCCCCCAGGGCGGCTGCATCTGCTTCCCCCGCTACAAGGGCGCGGACGGCGTGGAGGCCTTCTGCCAGGACCTGGTGGAACGGGCCGGCGTCCTCCTCGCTCCCGGAAGCCTCTTCCGCTCCAGCCTCGCGGATACGCCCACCGACCGCTTCCGCCTGGGGGTGGGCCGGTCGAATCCCGGGCCGGCGCTGGAGGCGATGCAGCTATTCCTGGAAGACAGGGGGCGCTAGAGAGCCTTCCCGGCCTTCGCCAGTCGCGCCCGGAGCGCCCGGGCGTCCGCCAGGAGTGGGTGGTCGGAGTCGGCGTCCTGCCACATCCGGAGCATCCGCCCCACGGAGGCGGTCGCGCCTGCCAGGTCGCCGTCGCGCTCCAGCGCGAGGGCCTCGAGGTAGAGGCTTTGCGGGTAGCGGTAGAACGCTTCCGCGGTGCCGTCGTAGCGGTTCGGGAATCGCCGGTACCGGCGGAACTCCTCGACGGCCTGCCGGTTGCGCCCCAGGTCGAGCAGCATCGCGCCGCGGTAGAAGCCGGTCGCGGAGAAGTCGAAACCGTCCAGGATCCGGACCCCAGCGGCCGGATCGCCCTGTCGCCAGGCGCGGACAGCCCGGAATATCCGCGAGCAGGGGGTTCGCGCATCGAGCATCGGCCAGAGGGCGTCGATGCGCTCGGCCCGCTCCAGGTCGCCGGCGAGCACGAGCCCCGTGGTGATGCACATGGCCGAAGCATTTCCGAGCAGGAGGACGGCCGACGCTTCCGTCCAGATCGCGTCGGCGTCGGCCCGGTCGAGGATGAAGTCGGCCCGGAGATTGTGGAACATGCCGCGCGTGAAGGCAGGCGCGCTTTCCGGCGGGCGCAAGGCGTCCAGGGCGTCGAGCGCCGCGCGGCGGCGGCCGGTGAGGGCGAGCTTCGCCACGTTCGCCGGGACGACCATGGCCACCCCCTCGCCCCCCTTCGTCGCATCGCCCGGGATCTCGTCCAGGGCATCTCCCTCGACGAGGCTCCAGAGGAGGTCCTCGTCGAGGAACCCCGGCTCCGCCGCCAGCGCCCGCCGGGCCGCGTCGAGCGCCTCGGCGCGCTCGCCGCGAACCCTGTGGATCCAGGACAGCACCGTGAGTGACGACCGGCCGGGGCTCGCGAGCGCGAGGCGCCGGGCCTCGGCGAGGGCCTCGTCGAGCCGGCCGAGCCGCTCCAGCGCACGGATCTGGGCGGTGGGTGTCCCGGTCGCGAGCTCGACCACCTTCTCGAGGTAGGGTCTCGCCAGCACCGTGTCGCCGAACAGGGATCCCGCGAGCATCGCAGCCTGGACGTAGGCCTCCGGCGCGTCCGGCCACCCTGCGATGACCTGGTCGTACCGCTCCAGCGCCCGGGTCCAGTCCCAGTTGATCTCGGCGGACGTTGCCTCGACGAGGCGCCGCTCCTTCGCCGGGATGCGATCGGGGTGGCGCAGCGCGGCCTGCACGTGCGCCTGGAGCGCGGCGCGATCGCCGAACTCGTTCGCGGCGGCGAGCTCGACGTGGGGGAGCGGGAAGTCCGCATCGGCTGCGACGGCTCGCTGGTACGCCTGGTTCGCCTCCTTCCTCCGCCCCTCGCGCGCGAGCCTCTGCCCCTCCAGCCACGCCTCCCACGCCTCGGGCTTCGGGGAGACCACCTGGGCCAGCCGCACGGGCGGGCCGGCCTTGGCGGGATCCTCGTCCAGCGCGCTCCGGATCCGGTCGGTCATGCGGTCGAGCGCGTCGGGGATTCCCGCCGGTCCGCCGGTCTGCTCGCGGATGGTGAACAAGGGACGATCCCGGGATGCATCGACGCCACGCGCCTCGATCTCCAGCCCGGCGGGGACGGCGCGGGCCTCGAGCGACAGCGCCACGTGCGCCTTGGTCTCGCGGGCGGCGCGCAGCGCGCCCGCCGCGTCGACACGGATCGGCGGCTCCACCCCGGGCGCCGCAGCCCGGGCTGCGACGAGCGAGTGCGGGAGCAGCGAAACCCGCGGCGACTGCTCGAGCGCCTTGGCGAGCAGTCCGGAGATCTCGTCGAGCGCGGGGTTTCCGGTGAGGTTCGCCGTGTCGGACAGGGCCACGGTGAGGCGCCCGGGCGGCAGCGGCGGAGGGTGCGGCCACAGGGCCGCCGCGACCGCGGCGACCACCGCGACCAGCGCCAGGGCCTGGGCGATCCGGAGCCTCCGCCTCGGCTCGCGCGCCTTCCGGAGCGCGGAGACCGCCGCGTGGGCCTCCGCCCCGTTCGCCATCCGCCCGGCCGGATCCCGCGCCAGCATCCGCCCCACCATCTTCACGAGCGCCGCGGGGGCCCCCGGGATCTCCGGCGGCGCGCCGCCCCCCGGCACCCCTCGCTCCGCCCTTGCCTCGTAGGGAAGCTTCCCGGTGAGGAGCTGGAAAAGGACGACGCCCAGCGCGTAGACGTCGGCCCGCTCGTCGGCCGTCTCGCCGCGCGCCTGCTCCGGCGCCATGAAGGCGGGCGTGCCCCCGCTGCTCCCCGCCTCGCTGCCCAGGAGGTGGGCGAGCCCGAAGTCGAGGATCTTCACCCGACCGTCCTCGCCGAGAAAGGCGTTGGCGGGCTTGAGGTCGCGGTGCAGGACACCGTGCGCGTGGGCGTGGGCGAGGCCGCTGGCCAGGTCGTCGGCCACCTGGAGCGCCTCGTCGAGCGGCAGCACACCCCTTTCGAGGCGCGCCGCCAGCGTCTCCCCGCGCAGGAACTCCATGACGAGGTATGGCCCGGCGGCGCAGCGGCCCACGTCGAAGAGCGTGACGATGTTCGGATGGTTGAGCTTCGCGACCGCCTCGGCCTCCTTCTTGATCCACTCGGCGGAGAGCTCGCGTCCGGTGCGGTGGGGGCGCAAGGCCTTGAGCGCCACGCTGCGTCCCAGTTCCGGATCGACGGCCTCGTACACCGATCCGAAGCCACCCCGTCCGATCTCGCCGCGGATCTCGAAGCGTCCGACCCGGGCTCCGGGCCGGAGTTGCTCCTTCCAGGCGGCCACGACGTCGTCGGCCGGGGCCAGCGCGATCTCCTGGAGCAGCCGCGAGAGCGCGCCGGGATCGTCCGCACGGGCCGCCCCGTCGTCGCGTCGCTGTTCGGCCTCGTCGGACACGTCGGCGCCTCCGGACCCTTGCTGGTGGTGAAGCCTAGCAACGATCGATGCCGGTGGTCACGTCCGGGCCGACGGGTGGGGTATCGTCCACACGCCCATGCGCGCCATCGTCCACGACAGGTACGGTCCTCCGGAGGTCCTTCGCCTCGCCGAGGTTCCCCGGCCTTCCCCGAAGGCCAACGAGGTCCTGATCCGGGTCGTCGCGACCACGGTGAACCGCACCGATTGCGGCTTCCGGCTGGGGGAGCCCTGGATCGCCCGTTTCTGGAGCGGCCTGATGCGGCCGAGGCTCCCGATCCTCGGGAACGAGCTGTCCGGCGTGGTCGAGGAGGTCGGGGCGGACGTGAAGACCTTCCGGGCCGGAGACCAGGTCTGCGGGCTGACCGGCGCCACCTTCGGGGCCTACGCCGAGTACGTCTGCCTCCCGGCCGATGCCGCCATCGTCCCGAAACCGACCAACCTGGGCATGGAGGAGGCCGCGGGGGCCTGGGACGGCCCGTGGCTCGCCCTCACCTGCCTGCGGAAGGCCGCGGTCGGCAGCGGACAGCACATCCTCATCTACGGCGCGTCGGGCTCCATCGGAGGCTCGGCGGTCCAGCTCGCCAAGCACCTCGGCGCGCACGTCACCGCGGTCTGCAACACGAAGAACCTCGACCTCGTGAGGTCCCTCGGGGCCGACGAGGTGGTGGACTACACGCGGACCGACTTCACCCGGCTGGACCGCACCTTCGACGTCGTCCTGGACGCGGTGGGCAAGTCCACGTTCGGCGCCTGCCGGCGGCTCCTGAAGCCCGATGGACGCTACCTGTCCACGGATCTCGGGCCCTGGTGGCAGAACCCGCTCCTCCAGATCTGGACCGGAATCGTCGGGGGTCAGCAGGCCGGTCTCGCCATCCCCGACGCGAAGCGCGTCCGGCAGGACGTCCAGCTCCTCAGGGAGATCATCGAGGGGAAGGGGCTGCGGCCGGTGATCGATCGGACCTATCCGCTCGCGGAGATCGTCCTGGCCCACCGCTACGTGGACACCGAGCAGAAGACGGGCAGCGTCGTGATCCTCGTCGCCGGGTCCGCCGTCACCGAGGCTGCGGGTACCTCGCCCTGAGGTAGCTCACCATGTCCGGGCTGAGTTGCTTCACGAGCTCGGCGTTGTAGGACGCGACGTACGGAACCCCGGGGACCGCACCGGTCTGGATGCTCGGGTCCTGGAAGAGGGCCTGGATGCAGCCCAGGCTCGCGGGGGGGACGGGAACGTAGCAGCCCTCGGGCATCTGCGGGCGGGTCGGGTCCATGGTGGGGATGGGAGCGTAGGCCGGCGGGTAGTAGGTCGGCGGGACGTCGAAGGGCGCCTTGTTGATCATCGACTGGTTGACGTTGTTCAGGACCAGATCGTTCTGGACGATCTGCTGGGCCGCGACGGAATAGGCCCGCGAGGTCGCGGCCGGCGTCCCCGCCCGGACCGCCGGGTCGACGTTGGTGGTGACGATCGACACGGTGTAGTCGCCGTTGAGCAGGATCTCGAAGGTTCGGAACTGCTGGGGATGGTCGCGCAGCGAGGAGGTCTCCACCTGCCAGAACCCCTTCCAGGGCGCGCTCTCGCGCTCGCGGGGGTCGATGGGAGGGAACGCCTTCACGACGTTGAAGTGCCGGTGCCCGGCGAGCCACACGAGGAGGTTGGGCGTGGCCTGGAGCTTCGCGACCAGTTCCGTCAGGGACACCACGTTCTGCTCGACGGCGTCCGGGTCCGCCGCGGAGTCCCACCATTCCATCCCGGACGCCAGGGCCGCGACTCCGATGGGGATGTGGGCGGCGATGATCATGAGCTTGTTGGCGGCCTGTCCGGCGTCGAGCTCCGCCTGGAGCCAGGCCCATCGGTGCGCGTCGAGGTACCCGTGCCCGTGGATGTCCTTCGAACCGTCGGTCTCCGACTGGGTGTCGTCGAGGACGATCACCTTGAGCGGCACGCCCGGGTTCGGCAGGAAGCTGTAGCAGGCGAAGCCCTCCGGCTGGCCCGGCTCGACGAGCGCGAAGCCGTGACCGACCGGATTGGACGTGGTGTCGAAGAACTCCTGGATCCACTCCGTCTTGAGGAGGGAGCGGCGGCCGGGGTCGGCGGCGACCTTCGGCGGGCTGTCGAAGAAGCCGACCGGCCCGGCGCCGGCGATCGCGCCGGTGGGCGAGGCTCCGTCGATCACCCCCTGGTAGTACAGGGCGGGAGGCACCGGAGGCACCGGGTTCCTGAGGTTGTCCGTGTTGGCGACCCTCGGAAAGTTCGGAGGCCAGGGGATGAGGACGTCCGGGGTCGCCCAGACCGTGTCGGCAACGTAGGCCTCGGCGAGACGGAGCGACGGGTCCGCGTACACGGGGATCGACCCGATCTGGAAGTGATCGTGGTTTCCGATCGCCTGGTAGAACGGGATCGTCCTGTCGAGCCCCGCCGCCTGGTACGGCATCTGGTAGTCGACCGTGGTGGCTCCGAGGTGGGCCCCCGAGCTCGGGGTGATCAACCGGCCGTCGATGACGTCGATGTACCAGCGGAGCTCGTTGTACGAGGTGCTGTTGACCGCGTCGCCGAGGGAGAGCCCGAAGTCGAAGGGGGCCTGCCCGTGAAGGGCGTTCACCGTCTGGATCGCCGCGTCGAGGACCTGGGTCGTGTAGGGCATGACCGGCGAGTAGATGGAGGTGTTGCTGCCCGAGAAGGTCGCGTCCTGCTGCTGGAGGTGGATGAACTGGTTCGGCGCTTCCTTGTCGGTGATGTGGATGTCGGAGATGGTGAAGAAGCTCGCGAACTGCTGGATCCGGGGGAGCGTGCTGGGGATGTAGTGGGCCGGCATCAGGTCGGTGCGAGGGACAACCGGGAGCCCCTGGGAGCTGTACGTCCAGTCGCCGTACGCCGGATCGAAGCTGCCGTAGTCCTGGACCTGGTCGAGCTCGGTCTTGTAGAGGCCGGTGGTCGAGCCGGGGCCGGTCGGCTGCACCGGGACGGGGAACCTGAGCACCCGGGCGGTCGTCTTCACGACGGTGGAGTCGATCGGGTAGGTCGGGGCCGGGCCCGCGCTGCCGCCGCTCTTGCAGCCGACGGCCGACGCCGCCACGCCGATGAACGCGATGACTGCAACGAGGCGCTTCGTCGAATGGTCGTTGTTTCCCAAGGTGTCTCCGCTGGTGGAGCCCGTCTGGGCGCGTGGCAAGGCGCACGCACTTCGTGCATCGGCGACGCCAGGCTCCAGCGGTCCAAGCAGCCGTCTTTTCTCGATCCGGGGGAATCCCGCGAGCCGGCGCACGGACCCTGGGTGCCGGATGCGCCACCCCCGGGACCCGGGAGGGTCGCGCTGCGACGTGCTCAGGGGTGAAGGGGCGTCAGTAGAACCCGATCCCGACTCGCGCCATCCACGTGCCCGAGCCCGCGACCCCGATCGCGCCGAAGAAGTTCCAGGTCCAGTCCATCCCGACCGTGACGTGGAGCGGAGGCGCCACGGGAAAGGCCCAGCCCCCACCGATGAGCGCATTCGAGCCCACGTGGGTGATCGACGGGGAGTACGGGGGCGTGAAGGTGAGCGTGGACAGCCCTCCTCCGCCCCGCAGGTAGAAGCCCCGGGTGAAGGGGAAAAGGGTGAGGACCGCATCGTAGTGGAGAAGCGTCGAGCCGCTCGTGCCCTCCCAGGCGTTCCCGAAGATGGAGAGGCCGAGCAGGTCGAATCCCACGAGCAATTGCGGCGCGAGGCGCAGGCCGACCTCGACATTGTAGGCGAGCCCTCCGGTGCTCCAGTAGCCCCAGGCGTCCCAGGACCGCTCGACGCCGCCGCCGATCCCCAGGTTGAGGTAGAAGGGGCTCTGCGCCGGCGGCCTCGGGGCGACGTACACCGGCGGTGGAGGCGGCGGTGGAACCGGCACGAGGCGAACTGGCGCGAGGCGAACTGGCGGCGGCGGCGGCAGCGGCACCAGGATGTACTGCGCCGACGCGGCGAGCGGCGTGGAGAGCAGCAGGGCGAGCACGAGCCGGCGCATGGAGTGGCCTCCGCGGCGCCGGGACCCGCAGACGGGACGGCGTCGACCTCCATCCGACGCCACCGGAGTTCCGCGTATTCATCGGCCGCGGCACCGGGGGGCCGGAGAGCGCCTTCGGACCCTCGCGGATACGCGAGCACGCCGGCCGCTCCGGAGGCGCCGTGCTTCCCCCTTGACATGTCCCCGATCGGTGACATACAAGTCACCGCATGGTGACACAACGACAGGACGGCAAGGGCGGAGGGAGGGACCGGGAGGCCACCGAACGGCGCATTCTCGATGCGGCCGGTCGCGTGCTCGCCCGGGACGGGTTCCGCGGGCTGGGCGTGAACGCGGTCGCGCGGGAGGCCGGCGTGGACAAGGTTCTCATCTACCGCTATTTCGGCGGCATCGAGGCCCTGCTCGACACATGGGGCCGGGAGGTGCTGGGCGTGGCCGAGCCCGAGCCCGTCCCCGACCCCGCCGCGCCCACGACGAGCGCCGCCGACCGGGCCGCCGCATCGCTCATCGGCTTCGCCCGCGCCGCCCGGCTGAATCCGCAGGCGCTCGAGGTCATGCGCTGGGAGCTGGTCGAGGACAACACCCTCACCCGCCGGCTCGCGGACCTGCGCGAGTCGGCCGGGATGGCCAACCTCTCGCGGATCGGCCTCGACGAGGAGCAGGCCAGGGCGGTGGACCTCCCGGCGCTGGCCGCCGTGCTCTCGGCCGGCCTGCTCCACATCGCACTGCGCGCCCGGACGGCGCCGCGGTGGCTCGGCATCCCCATCCGGACGAAGCAGGGATGGGCACGCCTCGAGCAGGCCGCGGTCACCCTCGTCCGCAGTGCGCTGGCCCGGACCACACCGGACGGCCCGGTCATCGGGCCGCCGAAGAAGCCGTAGGGCGGAGAACCCATTCGGAGACCCACCATGCCCAGGCTCGCCCTCGCCCTCCTGCTCGCCATCCACGGCGCCATCCACCTGCTCGGCTTCGCGAAGGGAATGGCCCTCGCCGACGTGGAGGCGCTGAAGCAGCCCATCTCCCGCGTCGGCGGCGCCCTCTGGCTCACCGCCGCGGTGCTCTTCCTGGCTGCGGCGGTCCTGCTCTACGCCGCGCCCGGCCGCTGGTGGATCCCCGCCCTCCCGGCGCTGCTCCTGTCGCAGGGGCTCATCATCGGCGCCTGGTCCGATGCCCGCTTCGGGACGGTGGCCAACGTGTTGGTCCTCGTGCCGCTCGCGGTGACGCTGCTCGGCATGTCGCCCTGGAGCCTCGCCGCCGAGTTCAGGCGCGAGGCGGCGAATCGACCGTCCGCGCCTGCGGCTGCTCCGGGCGACGTCGTGACCGAGGCCGACCTGGGGCCGCTGCCGGAGCCGGTGCGCAAGTACCTCCGCCGCGCCGGCGTCGTCGGCCGCCCTCACGTCCGGGGCTTCGAGGCCCGCTTCCATGGGCGCATCCGCAACGGGCTCGACGCACCCTGGATGGACTTCGTCGCCGCGCAACGCACCGTCATCGCCCCTCCTGCGCGCCTCTTCCTCATCGACGCGTCGCGCGCCGGCATCCCGTTCCAGGTCCTCCACGCCTTCATCGGCCCCGACGCCACGATGCGCGTCCGCGTGGCCCAGCTGGTCGACGTCGTGAACGCCCGCGGGCCGGAGCTGAACCGCTCCGAGACGGTGACCTTCTTCAACGACCTGTGCCTCCTCGCGCCCGGGGCGCTGGTGGACGTCCCGGTGCGCTGGGAGGTGCTCGAAGCCAGCGCGGTCCGGGCCACCTACACGCAAGGGTCCGAGACCATCTCGGCCGTGCTGACCTTCGACGGGCAGGGCGACCTGGCCGGATTCGTCTCGGAGGACCGGTATCTGTCCGCGGACGGCAAGACCTACGCGAGGCACCCGTGGTCCACCCCGGTGAGGAACTTCGGCGAATACGCGGGCGGCCGGCTGGCCCGGAATGGCGAGGCGATCTGGAAGCTGCCGGGCCGCGACCTCACGTACGGCGAGTTCGTCCTGGAGTCGCTGACCACCGACCCGGTCGTCGAGCGGAGCACGCCGTGATGACCCGCCGCGAGTTCGTGACCTGCACCGTCACCGCCACCGCGATTCTCGCCGCGCCGGCGACCGGTTGCACGGTGGCCGACCAGCCCACCCGTCCCGGACCCGAGCCGGTACCCGGGGTCGACCCTGCGCTGGCCCGGCTGCTCGCCCTCGCCGCCCTCGCACCGTCGAGCCACAACGTGCAGCCCTGGCGGGTGCGGGTGACAGGGGCGCGCCATCTCTCGGTCGCGATCGATCCTGCGCGGCGGCTGCCGGCGGTGGACCCGGACGGTCGCGAGATGATCCTGTCCGTCGGCTGCTTCGTGGAGAACCTCTCCCAGGCCGCGGCCGCGGAGGGGCTCGCGCTCGAGGTGACCTGCGACGCCACCCTGCCCGATGCACCGGAGCTTGCGCGTCTCCGCCTGGTGCCTGGCCCTGGCGTCGCCGGCGGCCCCGAGCGCGTGCTGCGCCGCCGCACGCTGCGGACCGGCCACCGGCCCGACCCGCTCGCGGCCGGCGACCTCGCCGCACTGCTTGCCGTTGCAGGTCCGGGAACGGCCTTCTTCCCGCGCGCGTCGCCCGAGGGGCGCCGCCTGGCCGAGGCCACCGTCGAGGGGATGCGCCAGCAGACCTGGCGCGACGCCGCGCAGCGAGAGCTGTCGAGCTGGATCCGCTTCCGGGACGAGGAGGCCCGCCGTCGCGCCGACGGGCTCACCGTGGCCTCGATGGAGGCCAAGGGCCTGGCCGGCTTCGTCATGGGCCGGTTCTTCGACGCCGGGTCGGTGATGGGGAAGAGCTTCCGCGAGAAGGGGATCGAGCAGTGCGCCAGGCAGTCCGTGGAGGGCGCCGGATTCCTCGTGCTCTCCTCGGAGGGAGCCACGGTCCCGGCCCTTCTCGAATCCGGGCGCCGCTTCGCGCGAATGGCCCTGTCGGTGCGGGAGCGGGCCATCGCCGCGCACCCGATGTCGCAGGCGCTGGAGGAGGCGCCGTGGCGCGACACGCTCGCGGGAGAGCTCGGCCTCCCCGGTCCCGTCCAGTTCGTGGTCCGCGTCGGGTACGTGGACCACTACCCCGAGCCGGTGAGCCCCCGGCGGCCGCTCACCGCGTTCGTCACGACCTGAGGCCGCGTCACGCAAGGAAGGAACTCGCCATGGCAGTCCACCCCACCCGCTCGCACTCGCGCCCGCTCGGGCTCCTCGCCGCCGTCGCGCTCCTCGCCGGCGCCACTCCGGCCCTGTCCGCAGAACCCGGCGCCGGTCCCCCGGACCGGGTGGCGCTCGGCCTGGAGCTCGACCTGCTTCCGACCGTCCTCTCCGCCATCGACGGGCAGTTCGGCATCGGCGGGAACGTGTGGGTCGGCTACGACCGGCTGCGCCTCCGCGCCGTGGGCACCAGGGTCGAGTTCCCGCCGGGCTTCCTCACGCCGGAGGGTTTCGAGAACCGCCAGCTCAGCGTCGCGGCGGGAATCGTCGACTACTTCTTCCTGCCCGGCTTCGAGGGGCCGTGGGTCGGGGCGGGGCTCGAGTACTGGTGGAACACCATCGGCAGCCCGTCCGGCCCGGACACCGCCTCCTGGAACTCCTGGGTGGGCACGGTGGGAGCGGGCTACGTCTGGAAGGTCTGGGGGAACTTCTACCTGAACCCCTGGGCTGCGGCGCACCTCCTGTTCTCCCGCCCGGAGGTGACGCTCTACGGCGCGACCTGGACCCCGGCGCCGCTCACCGCGGAGGTCTCCCTCAAGATCGGCTGGTACTTCTCGCCATGAAGATCGCGATCCTGGGCGGATACGGCAACACCGGACTGAAGCTCGCCAGGCTCCTCGCCACCGCCGGGCGCGCGGACCTGGTGCTTCTCGGACGCGACGAGGATCGGCTGCGCGCCGCCGCGGAGGGGGTTGGCCGGGAGGCGCGCCGGCAGGTGACCTGGCAGGTGGCCGACGCCGCCTCGGGGCCATCGCTGCGTGCCGCGCTCGAGGGAGCGAACCTGCTCGTCGTGGCATCCAGCACCACCGCCCACGCCGCGACGGTGGCTCGAACCGCGCTGGAGGCGGGCGTCGACTACCTCGACACCAACCTGTCGATCCGGACCAAGCACGAGGCCCTGCAGGCGCTGCGTCCTTCCGTGGAGGATCGCGGCCTGTGCTTCATCACCGACGGCGGGTTCCACCCCGGCGTGCCGGGCGCGATGATCCGGTACGCGGGGCTGCGGCTCCCGTCGCTGACGACGGCCAACGTCGGCGGCACCTTCAACCTCCCGTGGGCGTCGCTCCACTTCTCGGCCGACAGCCAGGCGGAGTTCGTCGCAGAACTGCGCGACATGGACAATTCGGCCTTCGTGGACGGGGCGTGGCTCCGAAGCTGGAAGAACCTCCGGAGCTTCGACTTCGGCCCGTCGCTGGGGTCGCGCTCCTACGCTCCGTTCTTCCTGAAAGAACTGGCCGAGCTGCCCGACCGGATCCCGTCGCTCCGGGAGACCGGCTTCTACATCGCCGGGTTCGGGCCGGTGGTCGACTACCTGGTGATGCCGGCCTGCCTGCTGTGGCTCCGGCTCTTCCCCGGGCGTCCCCTGCCGGCGGGAAAGCTCATGGTGGGCGCGCTCCGTCACCTCGGGGCGAGCGGTTCCTGGGCCGTCCTCCAGCTCGAGGGGAGCGACGCGTCCGGCAGGACGGTGTCGCTTCGGATGGCCCACGAGGACCCGTACGAGTTGACCGCGATCCCCGTGGCAGCCTGCGTGGCCCAGTACGCCGATGGCCCGCGCCGGCCGGGGCTCTGGACGCAGGCGGCGTACGTGGAGCCCGCGCGCTTCCTCCGGGACGTCGCATTCATGGGGGTTCAGGTCGAACTGCGCCTCGACGGTGAGGTGAGCCCGCCGTGACGGGGGGGCGACCGCGCTACCTCCCGCCGTGCAGTGGGAACGGGATCGCAGCCCGTGGGTGAATTCAGCCTGCGAATGCGCCACCTCGGCTACTCCTTGCCGCGGGTCCCGATCAGCGCCAGGGTCTCGCCCCAGGTCCGGTAGATCCCGGAGACCAGCAAGAACGTGCACGAGCCCGCGATGGCGAAAGGGGCGAACGCCGCACCGACGGCCCATCCCGCACCGCCGAAGATCATGAGGACGCTGGCGGCGACCGGAACCGCGTTGTGGAAGATCCAGTCGATCGGCCTGCGTATGGACTGGAGATGGAGTGCACTCCGCACCCGAACGGCGTGGATCCGGTAGATGCCGCCGCCGATCCCCAGCAGGACGAAGATGACGCCAGCGGGCCAGTTGGAGCGCCATGGCACCACCGCGACCATGCTCTGGAGCAACACACCGCCGAAGCTGTAGAGGGCCGGCGTCATCGATGCGCGTGCGATGTCGAGCGTCCGGGACGTCGACAGGTCGGTGTTGAGCGTGATGACGATGAACAGCAACCCGACGAGCGTGGCGCCGGCCGTCCCGGTCAGGTTGAAGAAATTGCTCCATCCGTCGAACATCTGGGCCCTCCTGGGCGCCTGGCAGGAAGGCCTGGCTACGGCTGCGGCTCGATCTCCCCCGGCCTCCAGGTCTTGTCGAACCAGGGCTGGAGCGGCCCGTAGAGCCGGAGGATGACGTTCCACCCCTTGCCGGGGACGGTCTGCACCCAGTTCTTCTCCTTCCCGGGAGGGGCCTTGGGCCCGAAGTACACGTCCACGGAGCCATCGGCGTTCACGAGCACACCCTTCGTCTGGCTGCTGACGCTCGGGGCCTTCTGATCCGTCTGGATCATCGAGCGGGTCTGGTTGCTGTAGAGGATCACCGACCAGAAGTCCTTCACGGGGACGTTCGGCGGGAGGTGCAGCCTGTAGTTCTTCGCGCCGTCGAGCGGCTCACCCCGGGAATCGCGAGGGGTCCAGGCGTACTGCGAACCCTGGCCGACCATCTTCATCTCCATGGCGGGGGTCACTCCCGTGGCCATGAAGTAGTAGAAGATGTAGCCGTCGAGCCGGAGCACGCCCGGCGGCAGCTCGAACCGGTAGCCGCCCATGAACGGGAGCTGCCAGCTGCCGTTCTCGTAGTAGTAGTCCTCCCGGTCCCGCATGTGGAAGGAGACGGCGCGCGCCGTGGCGTCGCCCACCGCCGCCGCCTCGGTGAGGATCTTCCTCATCCGCTCGTCGGGCGCGAACGGCTTGCCCTTCTCGATGCCGATGGACTGGAAGAAGCCGAGCCGCACCGGATCGAACGACTCGGTGGGCTCCTCCTGCACGACCTTGTCGAGCAGTTCCCAGTACCGGAAGTCGGCAGGGTTCACCATGTTGAAGGGCTTGCCCGACATGTTCACGAACGTGGGCGTCGGGGGCGTCCCGGCCTGCGCGAGCGGGTAGATCTTCGTGAACTTCTTCACGACGTCGACGCCGGGCTTCGGGTCGCCGTCCACGAGGAAGCTGCGCCAGATGACGACGTTGCTGAAGGTCCTGGGCCGGACGACCTCGTAGCCCTTCGGCAGCTTCCCTGCGTAGCCCGGAGGCACGAGGAGGTACTTGCCACCCTTGCCCTTGTCCGGGCCGGTGATGCCCAGGTCGACGACCCAGCGGAACCACATGTCGTTCACGAGGCCGAGCACCTTGGGCGGCACCTCGATGACGATGGGACCCGCGTGCAGGTCGATCCAGAACCAGGTGTACGGGGTGTTGTCGTTGGCGGTGAGCTCGATGGTCCGCGAGTCCACGAGCTGTTCCCAGATGGGAACCGTCCCGTTCGCCGGACCCTGGGTGAGGATGGCATCCCGATCCCCGGCCTGGTTCACCGCGGGCAAGGCGAGCAGGTACGCCTGCATGGCCCGCTGGAAGTCCAGGTTGTCGAGCAGCTTCGCCGCCGACGCCTTGTCCGGGAAACCGTCGAAGAAGCTGAGCGTCCCGAGGCGGGTCTCGACCCGGTCGGGCGAGGCCACACCCGGCGGCATGGCCGTCGAGAACTTGAACCGGGGGTCCGCTGCCGGGCCACCGAGCGGCTGGGCGAACGCGGGAGCGGCAGCGCCGGCGACGACGCAGACCAGGAAAGCGCCGAGGACGTTTCGGTTCATTGTTCCCTCCGTGCCTTGAGCCGGGCGTATCTAGCGCCGCAACCCCTGGATTCAAGGCGGAACGCCCGAATCGTAGCGGGAGCGGAGGGAGAGGGATGTGGGATGTCGGTTACGTCTTCCGCGCCCCACGTACCGGCGCGGGTCCGAGAATCGCCCCTGGGGGCTCCTGCGAGGTCTGGCAGTGGGAACGGGGCCCGGCGTCGCGTGGGGGCCGTCAGGGCAGCTTGTAGCTGATCTTCGCGCGGGTCACCGTCTGAAAGGTCCCCTCCGCCGCCGGGCGAACGACGTAGCGGGTCCATTCCCCGCTTCCCGTGATCCCGGCTAGCTTGCCGGTTCCCCCGACGATCGTCCCGATTCCGCCGGATGCGGCTCCCATTCGCCCTGTGCCGCTCTCCACCCAGAACATCTGATCTCCATCGGGGCGGGTGAAGACGCACGCGTTCGTGAAAGACTCGAAGTCTCCATTGAGGGCTCGAAGGGACCCGATGCAACGGAACGACGCGTTGTGGGTGAGCCCCTTCGTGTCATCCCCGGTCTGGACGCCGAACCCCTCCCAGGTCATCTGCACCCGGTCCTTCCCGAGTGGTAGCACCTTCGACGTGGAGCTCCCCACCGACAAGCTGGAGTAGCTTCCTTCCTTCGGGATCGGAGCCTCTTCGGCCGCGACCGCCCCCATCGAGAAGACCACCACGGACACTGCAACGATGGCTTTGCGCATCGCGCATCCTTTCGGTTCCGGCTCGGGAATTCGCGGCCTCCCCAGAGGGCTGCCGCACCCTGGCTCCATCGCACCCAGCGTACGGCGTCCGTCGGGGGCCGCAATGGGCATCTGGCCGATCGATGGACGACCCGCCTTCGGACGGCGCATTCAGGCACGCAGCGTCGTCGCCGAGGGCCCGAACATCTCGATGACCTCCCGCCGGGAACGTAGGCCAAGCTTCCTGATGGCACATGCGAGCCGCGACGAGACCGTACTCGTGGCCACGCCGAGGACGTAGCCGATGTATTTGTTCGAGTGGCCCATCGCCGCATAGGCGAGGACGTGCCGTTCCGCAGGCGCAAGCGCTTTCGGATCGCGCGTTCCGGGTTCGTTCCGCCGGGCGAGCAGGTAGCGCCGGCCATCGGACTCCGTCCTCTCCACGATGGACCAGCGTCCGTCGAACAGGGCGAGCCAGATCGCGAGCGCCTCATCCGGGTCGGTTCGCCGAAGGTGGCCTCGGGCTCGCTCGACGTTCCGGACCGCGGCGGCGAGGTTCGTCCGTGCCCCGGCGCGAGCCGCCTCACCCGTCGCGTGCTGCACCTTCCCAGAGGGCTCCAGGATCGCCTCCACCCCGGGCACCCCCGTCGCGTCCCCACTCGCGAGGGGCTCCCCGGCCAGGGAACGCAGCCGCATCGCCGAGCAGAGGTGCGCTGTGACACGGGTGAGCAGCTGCGCCGTGCGGGGGTGGATCGAGATCTCCCGCTCGCAGGGCACCGAGACCAGCAATCCGGTACCGTCCGGTTCGACCGCGGCGACGCCGACGCAATCGCGGACGGCCGTGCCCGCGAAGATCCGGCGAACCTCCATCCTGTGGGCCTCCTCGAGCTGGGCTGCCCGGTGGGCCGCATGGCACACGCTCGGCGGTGGGGCGAAGAGCGTTCGCCGGACGACGGGTGGCCCGGCGGCCGCGAACGCGAAGAGATCCCGGTACGCCGCGACGATCGGCGGCGGGACCGATCCACTCGCGACCGATCTCCGCAAGCCCGGGTCGGTTCCACCGATGTCGAAAGCGCTTACCAGAACGCCCCAACCCATCTGTAGGGGCTCGAACGAGGCGACAAGATCGCCCAGCCAGGTCTCGGTGTCCGTGTCGGGCCGGTAGCCCGCCTCGATGATCCTCACGAAGTCGAGCTTCACGGATGACCCCGGAAGAGCAGCGCGAGGAGTTCCTGGCGCGATCCCACGCCGAGGCGTCGAAAGATGGAGTCGACCTGATGGGCCACGGTCCGGACGGATCGGCGGCGGCGGCTCGCGATCTCTGCATTGGAGAGGCCGGCAAGGAGCAGGTCGAGGACGTCACGTTCCGCGGGACGCAGAACGTCGGGTGTGCCGTGGCCAAGCCGGGGCCATTCCAACAAGGCGAAGGTCTTCTCGCCGAGTTCAAAGACCTCGACAGCCAGCCCCGGCGGGGCTCCGAGCGCAGGGTGCGGCGACCGGGCGGCCATTCCGCTTCTCCCTTCTTCTCCGGGTGAAGCCTACGCCTCCCGGGCCGCCTGCGTCCAGCCCCCGGGGTGCGGTGGCGGAGTGGCAAGGAGAGACCCGATCGTTACGCCTTCCGCTCCCCGTCGACCTTTACCACGATCACCGTGATGTTGTCGTCGCCCCCGCGCTCGTTGGCGAGGGCCACCAGCTTCTCGGGGGCCTCGGCGAGGCGGGAGCCGGCGGCGATCTCCAGGATCTCGGGGTCGGTGACCAGGTTGGACAGGCCGTCGCAG
>CAIQRS010000023.1 GCA_903874275.1 uncultured Anaeromyxobacter sp. | reverse complement strand
GGGTGAATGGCGCCGGGGCACGCTGGGCCCGAGCGACGCCGGTTCCCGGCGCCTCCTCCGGAGGCGCTGCTCGGAGCGACGCCCGCGCCGGCGAATGGCGCCCACCGGCTGGCCCGCGCCCTGCTGCGGCGCACGCTGCCTGCCTGCGCCGTGCAGACTCCTCCGTCCGCTGCTCGACGTGCCATCCTGGCACGCCTCCGCTGCTCCCTCGTCGTGTGCCCGGCTCGTCTACGGCATCGTGTGCCTCGCGACGGGCCCCGGCCAACCAGGGGGCGCCTGGACGCCCGGGCCGAAGGCGACGCGAACAGCGCGCCTCGTGGGGAGATCCGGGTGGTGAGGCGCGGGTCCGGCGGATCGCCTTCGGCTCAGCCTGTCGGATGCCGCCGGGCGCTGGGACGCCCCTCTCCGCGGCGCTTGTCCTCCCGGCGGTGGTGCACCTCGAGTGAATGGCGCCGGGGCACGCCGGGCCAGAGCATCGCCCGTTCCCGGCGCCCGGTGCGGAGGCGCCGCTATGAGGGACGCCCGCGCCGGCTGGGGAAGTCCGGGCCGAAGGCGACGCGAACAGCGCGCCTCGTGGGGAGATCCGGGCGACCACTCGCGGGTGGCCGTTCGTCGAGCGGCGGCAACTGGGCCGCGGTCTCGCGGGGCCCGTCCTTCCGCCAGGCGCCCCGGGTGGTCTCGGCGCGGGGCGCCTCCGCAGTGGCGACCCGATCATTCCCCTCCTCCGCTGTACGCGCCGCGAGGACCAGCGCCCCCTGCGACGAGGCGCACCCACGGGGCGCCGGCACCCGGAAGGACGCCACCCCGCGAGGCGCACCCACGGGGCGCCGGCACGCCGGACGGCTCCCGCGATGCGGCCCGCGCCGAAGGCGACGCGAACAGCGCTCCTCGTAAAGGAGATCCGGGTAGCCACCCGTCGAGCGGCGAGTGGCGTTCGCCGGCACGCGCCGGGCGGGACGGGAGCCGACCTGCCCGAGCACGCCGCGTGACGGGCGAGCCGGCGCGCACGCCGCGGGACCCGCCTTTCCGCCAGGCGGGACGGGTGGCCTCGGCGCGGGGCGCATCTGAGCGGGCGCCGACCCGGCGTCGCTCTGACCACGGTGTCCGCGGCGCCATCCAGCCGGGCGCGCTCTCACCGTGAAGCCGGCGCCCCCAGCGACGACCGGCCACCCGGACCCCGCCGGCACCGCGAAAGGAGCCCCGCGACGACGCGGTGGACGGCCCGCCCTACCGGATCCACCCGATCTCTCTCGCCGTCGCCTCCCCGACCCTGAGCTCCGCGAGCGACTCCGGCAGCCGCCCGCTCCCCGGGGCCAGCGCCACCTCCCCCGCCATCCACTCCGCGTGAATTTGGGGATAGAGGGGGACCCGGCCCGGGTCGGCCAGGCCCTCCGGCGCCAGGGCGTGGCCGCCCGCGTCGTAGCGATCGGTGGCGCCCACGGTGTGGAGCAGCTCGTGGCCGACGGCCTGCAGCGACAGCGAGAGATCGCCGTCGCAGGAGCCGCGCACGAAGGCCACCTCGCCGTCCACCGCTCCGGAGCCCTCGGCGAATCCGAGGGCGGAGCCGGGGAGCGAATCGCACAGGAAGAAGACCCGGATGTCGAAGCCCCCGACCGCTCCGCCGCCGGCCCGATCGATCTCGCGCTCCGTCCTCCAGACGTCGAGGGCGTGCCAGGCCCGGTCGAGCGGGTCGTCGGTCGGCGGCGTGAAGGGGAGGGCGCCGCTCCAGCGCACCGGCCCGACCACCGCGATCTGGAACGCCGGGCCGCCCGGCCCCCGGTAGCGTGCCATCTCCCCGTCGAGGCGCGACGAGAGGGCCCCGATCCCGGCCCGCCACCTCGAGACCTCGGCGTCGCCGCCCGGTGAGAGGAGGACCAGGCCGACCTCGACCGGCCGCTCCCAGTTCCCCCGCGCCCAGCGTCGCCAGGAGAGGCGTGCGCCCCAGGCGGCGGTGAAGGCCAGGGCGGCGAGCAGGAGCCCGATCCGGATCCGGCGAAAGGTCCGGCCACGGCCCGGCTGCACCGCGCCGCCCTTCACCGGGAGACCGCGGTGGCGCGGCGGCGCGCGATCCCGGCGGCCAGCCGGAGCGCCGCCCGCATGCTGCGGTCGCTGGCCCGGCCCGTGCCGGCCAGGTCCCAGGCCACCCCGTGGTCGGGGCTGGTGCGCACGAAGGGGAGCCCGAGCGTCACGTTCACCGCCGGGTCGCCCATCACGGCGTCGAGCAGCTTCACCGGGATGAGCCCCTGGTCGTGGTAGAGCGCCACCACCGCGTCGAACTCCCCGGCCGCGGCGCGGAAGAAGACGCTGTCGGGGGGGAACGGGCCGTGGGCGTCCACCCCGGCGTCGCGGGCCCGCTCGACCGCGGGCGCCACGATGCGCGACTCCTCGTCGCCGAAGGCGCCCCCCTCGCCGGCGTGGGGATTGAGGCCGGCCACGGCGATGCGCGGGCGGGCGATCCCCATGTCGCGCCGCAGCCCCTCGGAGGCGACCCCGGCCACCGTGGCGATGCC
>CAIQRS010000022.1 GCA_903874275.1 uncultured Anaeromyxobacter sp. | reverse complement strand
GTACGCAGTCGAGCATGCGCAGGGAACCGGCGGCGCGGTCTTCCGCGTCTGGCGCAACGCGCGGCGCGACCTCCTCGAGGCCTGCGAGCGGGCCGGCATCGAGCGCTGCAGCCCGAACGACCTGCGGCGAACCTTCGCGAGCTGGCAGGTGGAGGCGGGCGTGCCGCTCTACCCCATCGCGCAGGCCATGGGGCACAAGGACACGCGGATGCTGGAACGGGTCTACGGGCGGCAGACCCCGGAGCAACTCGCGGCCGCCATGGCGCGGGCGATGGGTTTGACGCAGCGCGTCTGTAGCACATTTGTATCAGCGCCCACGGAAACGGCGGATCCGGTAGACGAAGTGGACGACGACGGCTCGAACGCGGCTTCGTCGCCGGCGCCCGAAAAGCAGATAGCCCCCCAGGACTTGCGTCCTGGAGGGCCGATGATTGCGCGAGTTGAAGAAGTGCCTGGACCCGGAATCGAACCAGGGACACGGGGATTTTCAGGCCTGGTACGGGAGTGGCCAAGGCCCCGGGATCCGCTGGAGAAACGGCGGGGGCGGAAGGGGACTGAAGCACATTTGTGTCAGGCGGACGTGGGGAGCGAGGGGCAGCTGGCCTTCGGGTTTGGACCCGAGATCCGGCCACGGGGGTGACTGGGCTAGAATGCGGTCGTGGCATCCAGGCTTCCCATCGACCCTCAGGCGGTCGCGGCCTTCTGCCGGCGCCACCACGTCCGGCGCCTGGCGCTCTTCGGATCGGTCCTGCGGGACGACTTCACGCCGGAGAGCGATGTGGACGTCCTCGTGGAGTTTGAGCCCGGCTTCGTACCCGGCCTCCGTTTCTTCTCGATGGAGGAGGAACTCTCGACGATCCTCGGCCGGAAGGTGGACCTCAACACGCCGGGCTTCCTCAGCCGCTACTTCCGCGACCGCGTGTTGGCGGAGGCCGAGACCCAGTATGTCGCAGCATGACGACGGGGTCCGGCTGCGCCACATGCTGGGACGGCCCTGACTCCCTCCGGTGCCATGACTGCCGACTGGCACGAGCGCATTTCCGTCGACCCCGCGGTCATCGTGGGCAAGCCCGTCGTGCGCGGCACGCGGCTCTCGGTGGAGCTCATCCTCGACCTCGTCACCGAAGGCTGGAGCTTCGAAGAGGTGATAGCGAACTACCCGGGCCTGACCGTCGAGGACATCCGCGCCTGTGTGGCCTACGCGAGAGACGTCCTCGTCGAGGTGCAGGTGTTCCCCATGGCCTGCCCTCCCGTCGGTCGGTAGGATTCCCGCATGAGCAACCCGTACGCCAGCCTCGACAAGGGCGACCCGTTCGTGGACATGGCCGACGACGAGCGTGCCAGGCTTCACGCCTCGCTCCAGCGGGCCGAGGATGAGATCACGGCCGGCGGATCGACCCCAGCCGAGGATCTCGTTCGCGAGCTCCGCGCGACGCGGTGAAGGTCCACGTCTCGCCGACGCCAGGCCATCGGGGCGTGGCTCCAGGGTTGAGGCGGACCTGCACGCTCTAACGGCGATGTCAGCGCTGTGCGAGGCGCGCCTTCACTGTTTCCCAGTCCTCGGTGGCGACCGAGCCTGACCGGACATCGCGGACGCGCTGCAATAGTTCTGCGACCCAGGCTTCGGCCGCGTCGCCGTCGGATCCCTCGTCCAGGCTCAGGAGGAGTTCGTGAGCGATCTTGGCCCGCTCTCGAAGGGGGAGCCCGAGCGCGTTGGTGAGCAGGTCGGCAGCCTCTGGCGGCATGACCCGAATATAGGCACCGGGGGACGACTGCGCAGGTGGCGGCGGGCATTCACACCGGAAAGCGCGAGACCCGACGGATGCCAGTTCTGCCGGTAAGCCGGTGTCCCGCGCCCCCCCCCTTGCATGTGCAGGAGCCCCGGCAACCGGAACTGTATCCGCTGTGGTGGGGGCTCTCATTCCACCGGCAGGTTCATCTTCCGGAGCAGTTCCTCCCAGCGGGGCTCGGAGTGGAGGGAGCGGAGGAGGGGATCCGAAAGCAGCGTGTTCAGCCTCCGGACGTGCCCGACGCGGGCCCGCTCCAGCCACTCGAAGGCCGGGTCCGCTTGACCCCGAAAAGCGTAGACCCTCGCGATGGCGTACGCCGTCTCACCCTTCGGATTGGCAAGCAGGGAATCAAGGGCTTGCTGTGACTCCATGGCGTTTCCCAGGGCGTGATGAGCCATGGCACTGCAGTCGGCCGCCCGTTGTCCTTGCTTCTCGCAGTAGGCGAGCGCTTCGGCTGGCCTGCCATCGACGATGCGCGCCCTGCTCCTGTTCGTGCCGACGAACTCGTTGTTGGGATCGACTTCCAATGCCCGCGCAAAGGCTCGCTCCGCCTCGGCGAATTGGCCTGTGTGCCAACAGGTGACGGCCAAGCTGTTCCACGCGGCCCCGTGGAGGGGCTCCAACTCGACAATGCGCCTCCAGAGCGGAATGGCTTCTGGAGTTCGCCCCACCCACTGCAGGTAGTACGCCAGGGCCGACAAGACTTGCGGCTCATCGGGTCCGACTTCCAGCGCTCGGTCGAGATCGGACTTGGCCCCCAACCAGTCCCATTCATTGAGGCGAGTCGCTGCCCGCGCCGCGAGCGCGCCCGGGTGGGTCGGGGCCAGTTCGACCGCACGATTTGCGGCGGCGAGGGCCTCGCGGCGAGCCTCCCCCCAGGGGACTATTCCCGTCACGCCGGCACCGCTACGAGCACCCGCCAGCGCCGCCCAGGCGGTCACGTAGTCTGGGTCGATCTCGATGGCCTTTTCATACGCCGCAACAGCCCGCTGCTGGGAGTCCCCGGACAAGCTCTGGGAGAAGTGCCTTCCGAGCAAGTAGCTCTGGTACGCCTCCGGATTCGCCGGACGGTACTCCTTCGCAGCGCTGCTCTGGCCAGGGAGGAGTTTCACCCTGAGCGCCTGGACAACGGCCCTGGAAATCTCTTCCTGCATCACGAAGATGTCGGTCAGTTCCCGGTCAAAGGACTGGCTCCAGATCCGCTCCCCCGTTCCAGCCTTCACCACCTCTGCGCTAACTCGGACCCTGTTTCCCGATCGGCGGACGGTGCCTTCGAGGACGTGGTCGACCGTGAGTTCCCGCCCGATTTCTTCGACCTTCACGTCCTTGCCCTTGAAGTAGAAGGACGACGCCCGGCCCGGCACCCAGAGTCCCGGTACCCGCGCCAGGGCCGTCAGGATCTCCTCTGCCACGCCGTCGGAGAAGTACTCCTGGTCTTTGTCGGAGCTTAGATTTTTGAATGGGAGCACGGCGATGGACGGCTTGCCGTGCGCCGCTACCGTCGGGCTGGAAGCCCGATGCACCACCAAGCCGACAACAGCGCCACCGAGGACGACGCCGAGCCCGGCAAGCACCGCGACGCGACGCATGCGTGCTGGCCGCTCGACCGCGTGCCGCGTCGCCTGGAGGATGTCCAGCCACGCCTGACCATCTCGGGGACGGGCCGCCGGGTCGCTGGACGTGGCGAGGGCGATGGCTCGATCCAGTCGTCGGGGGCGGCGCTCCCCGAGCATGTCTCCCAGCACCCGGGCAGCGGCGTACACGTCGGCTCGCTGGTCCACCGCTTCGCCCCGCGCCTGCTCCGGAGCCATGTACTTCGGCGTCCCTGCTCCGCTCACGCCCTCAGCGCCAAGCAGGTGCGCAAGTCCGAAGTCGAGGAGCTTCACCCGTCCGACTTCGCAGAGGAAGACGTTCGCGGGCTTGAGGTCCCGATGCAGGACGCCTCGCTGGTGCGCGTGCGCGAGCCCCTTCGCCATCTCCTCGGCGATGCGCAGGGCCTCGGCCTGGGGAACGGGGCCCTCGGCGATGCGCTGCCCCATCGTCTTGCCGCGCAGCAGTTCCATCACGAGGTACGGACCGGAGTCGCAAGTTCCCACGTCGAAGAGCGTCACGATGCTGGGGTGGTCGAGGCGCGCAACCGCCTCGGCCTCCTTCTTGATCCAGTCGGACGACAGGTCCCGGCGTGGGCGCGACAGGCGCAGCGTCTTCACCGCCACGGCCCGGTTCAACTCCGTGTCGTACGCCTCGTAGACCGCGCCGAAGCCTCCCCGCCCGACCTCGCGCCGGATCTCGAAGCGGCCCAGCCGGTCGCCGGACTGAAGCTCGTTCTTCCAGCCGTCGACGGCGTCGTCGCCGGAGGCATCGGCCAGTTCCTGGAGGAGTCGCGAGAGCGGCCCGGGCTCTCCGGTGCTCGACACGACCGCGCTGTCGCGCTGCTCCTGGCTCTCCGGCAAGGCGAGCCCCCCGCGGGTAGTCCACGGAGGCTAGCAGGTGGCCATCGCGGGTGTCATCAGGGGCGACCCCTCCGACCGAAGAGGACAAGACTTGTCACTCCTTTCGGATTGGCTGGCTGCGGTTGTTCGAGAGAGACGAAGAAGTGCCTGGAGCCGGAGTCGAACCCGGGACACTGGGAGCGGTGGACAGCTTCTCGTTCCCTACTTGCGACCCACTCGCGACGAAGGGATGGCTCGCAGCCGAAAGCGCCCCGGTCCCGAGACCACGACGACCCGGTTCACGAGGTCCGCGCGTTGCCCAGAGAAACGCCGGACCACGGGGAGCAGCCACGCCCACTGCTCCTCCCTGCTGAGATGACCGGCCCGAAGGACGATCACTCCCGGGTGCAGGTCGACGTCTCCGGCGAGTTGCAGGAAATCCTCGACGTTGCTCGTGACGACCACCTGGTCGTGCTTGAAGGCGTACCGCCAGACGACCGGGTCGCTCGCTCCGGACAGGCCGCAGTGCGCCACGTGGACGGCGGCGGCCCCCACTTCCGCGAGGTGCTGGACCAGGGTTGGCGAGAGGTTCTCGTCGATGAGGAGCTTCACCCTTCACCGCGAACGAGCTGGAGCCGCTTCGGGCGCCCCCGGGGACGCCCCAGGGCGACGAACATCCTGGCGAACTCGACGTCGTCCGCCTTGAGCGCTGGGTAGTCCTGCAGGAGCTCCGCTGTGGGCTCTCTTGCCGCTCGGCCGCCGACGAACCGCACCGAGATGCGCGTTCCCTCAAAGACGGGCTCTCCCGAGAGGGTGTCGGCTCGCGAGACCACCCGGGCCCTGCCGCGCTCGAAGAGGGCCACCCGAGCCTCGACACGCTTCACCAGGTCGGAGATCGGCAGGATGACGGGGACGCCACCCTCGAGCACAAGCCGCTGGGCTTCACGCCTCCAGCGGCCTCGGCGCGCCGCACCCCGAGCGAGGAGATCGAACAGGTCCCGGCGATCCTTGCGGGGGAGCTCGATGGGCAACTCCGCGACCAGGCAGAAGTAGACCAGTTCCTGGGGGGAGAAGCGCCTCGCCCCCGCGGCAGTCCTGGCGGCCCGGACGACCTGGGAAGCGAGTTCGTGCCGAATCACCTTTTCCGTCACTCCCGACAGCACGGCCGCTTCCTTCAGGCTCAGGCGGCCGGACGATTCGCGAGCAGGGATCGTATTCATGACCACACCTCGGTCATGTTTATACTGGGCGGGCGGTCACCGCGCAAGGTCGAGACGGACCCGCTGAACCCTGATGCCAGCCCTGCCCTCGACCCCTGCCCTGCGGGGTGCCCTGCGGAGAGGGCAGGATTGAGGACGGGGCGACTGGCAGGATTGAGGGCAGGGCTGCGCTCGCAACCCCGCGAAACTCGTGCCCCGGCCCCGCCACCCTTCACCTGGCGTGCACGCCAACGAACGGGGTGCCATCCGCCCGACCCCTCCCCCACGACCACCATGTGGGGAAGGGGTCGGCCGGCTGTCACCCAATGAGATTCCAGAAGGTGGGTGGCGGGGCCGGGGCAAGGGGAGCGGGAGGCGGCAGGGTCTGTGTTGCGAAGCATGGT
>CAIQRS010000021.1 GCA_903874275.1 uncultured Anaeromyxobacter sp. | reverse complement strand
TCGAGCATGTCCACCGCGCAGACCTCGAGCCCGATGACCCGGGCGGCGGCCACGGCGGCCTGCTCGGCGCCGGCGTCGAGCGCGGTGGCCTCGAAGCGCGCCCCCTGGCCGAGGTTGCGGGAGAGGCGCCCCACCCGGGGGCGGCGGCGCAGGGCGGCCAGCGCCCGCCCGCCGACCACGAAGGCGCGCAGGTCCCCGCCGCGCTGGCCCCGTACGTACTGCTGGACCATGGTGTTCTGGCCGAGTCGCAGGATGGCCTCGAGCGCGGACTCGAGTGCCTGCCGGCTCTCGCAGACGATGACGCCGGTCTTCTCGTTGCCGCGCAGGAGCTTCACCAGCACCGGCAGCCCGCCGACGTGGCGGACCATCTCGCGCAGCCCGGACGGCTCGGAGGCCATCACGGTGCGCGGCACCTCGACCCCGCTCGCCGAGAGCAACTGCAGCACCCGCATCTTGTTGCGGGCCAGGCCGATGGCCAGCGCCCCGTTCAGCACCGGCAGGCCGAGGAGCTGGAGGTGGTTCACCACCGCGAGCCCGTACTGGCTGATGGACGGGGCGATGCGCGGCACCACGACGTCGGTGGCCGGGAAGGCCCCTCCGCGGTGAAAGGTCTCCGGCCCCTCCCGGCCCAGCCGCATCTCCACCTGGAGCGGGTCGATCACCCGGGCCACGTGGCCCCTGGATCGCGCCGCCTCGACGATTCGCCGGGTGGTGAAGATGCCGGCCGAGCGGGAGAGGACGGTGAGGTGCACGGCCTCGATGGTACGGGTGCGGCGCGCCGAATGCGAGGGGATGGCTGGGGGGAAATGAAAGGGGGGGCGGAGCCGTGGACCGGCCGCGCCCCCCTTCGAGATCTTCGGAACGGGTTCGTGGGCCCGCTCCTGCGCCGGCTGAAGCCGGCGCCGTTCAGACCTGCTTGAACTCCGCGTCGACGACGTCGTCGCCGCCCTTCTTCTCCCCCGCGGGCGGCGCGGCGCCCCCGGCCGGACCGGCCCCGCCCTCGGGAGGGGTGCCGGCCGCCTTGTAGAGCTCCTCGGCCGCCTTGTGGCTGGCCTTCTCGAGCTTCTCGAGCGCCGCCTTGACCTCCTCGGCGGTGCCCCGCTCCCGGACCTGGTGGGCCTCCTGGACCAGCGCCTCCAGCTCGGTCACGGTGGCGGCGGGGAGCTTCTCCTTGTTCTCCTTGAGGAGCTTCTCCATCTGGTAGGCGAGGTTCTCCACCCGGTTCTTGACCTCGACCTCCTCGCGCCGCTTCTTGTCCTCGGCCTCGTGGGAACGGGCGTCGTTCACCATCTTGTCCACCTCGTCCTTGGAGAGGCCGGACGACTGGGTGATGGTGACCTTCTGCTCCTTGCCGGTGGCCTTGTCCTTGGCGCCCACGTTCAGGATGCCGTTGGCGTCGATGTCGAAGGTGACCTCGACCTGGGGGATGCCGCGCGGCGCCGGGGGGATGCCCTCGAGGTGGAAGCGACCCAGCGTGCGGTTGTCGCGCGCCATCTCGCGCTCCCCCTGGAGCACGTGCACCTCCACCGAGGTCTGTCCGTCCGACGCGGTGGAGAAGGTCTCCGACTTTCGGGCCGGGATGGTGGTGTTGCGCTCGATGAGCCGGGTCATCACGCCGCCCAGGGTCTCCACGCCGAGCGACAGCGGGGTGACGTCGAGCAGCAGGATGTCCTTCACGTCGCCGGAGAGCACGCCGCCCTGCACGGCGGCGCCCACGCTCACCACCTCGTCGGGGTTGACGGTCTTGTTCGGCTCCTTGCCGAAGAACTTCTTCACCGTCTCGACGATGAGGGGCATGCGGGTCTGGCCGCCCACCATCACCACCTCGTCGATCTTGTCGGGCGAGAGCCCGGCGTCGGCCAGCGCCTTCTTCACCGGCTCGATGGAGCGGTCCACCAGCGGCGCCACCAGCTGCTCCAGCTTGGCGCGGGTGAGCTTCACCGCGAGGTGCTTCGGCCCGGTCTGGTCGGCGGTGAGGAACGGCAGGTTGACCTCGGTCTCCATGGTGGAGGAGAGCTCGATCTTGGCCTTCTCGGCCGCGTCCTTGAGCCGCTGCAGCACCATCTTGTCCTTGGACACGTCGATGCCGGTGTCGCGCTTGAACTCGGCGATCAGCCAGTCGATGATCACCTGGTCGATGTTGTCGCCGCCCAGGTGGGTGTCGCCGTTGGTGGCGAGGACCTCGACCACCTTGTCGCCCACCTCGAGGATGGAGATGTCGAAGGTGCCGCCGCCGAAGTCGTAGACGGCGATCTTCTCGTTGGACTTCTTGTCGAGGCCGTAGGCCAGCGCGGCGGCGGTGGGCTCGTTGATGATGCGGCGCACGGTCAGGCCGGCGATCTCGCCGGCGTCCTTGGTGGCCTGGCGCTGGGCGTCGTTGAAGTAGGCGGGGACGGTGATCACCGCGTCGGTGACCTTCTCGCCCAGGTAGTTCTCGGCGGCCCGCTTCAGCTTGAGCAGGATCTGCGCGCTGATCTCGGGCGAGCTGAGCGGCTTGCCGTCGATGTCGATGCGGACGTCGCCCCCGGCCCCGGCCATGACCTTGTACGGGACCCGCTTGCTCTCCTCCTGGACCTCGTCGAACCGGCGTCCCATGAAGCGCTTGATGCTGTAGATGGTCCGCTCGGGGTTGGTGATGGCCTGGCGCTTGGCCACCTGGCCGACCAGCCGCTCCCCGTCCTTCAGATAGGCCACGACCGACGGGGTGATGCGGGAGCCCTCCTCGTTGGTGATGACGACGGGGTCCTTGCCCTCCATCACCGAGACCACCGAGTTGGTGGTGCCCAGGTCGATACCGATGATCTTTCCCATGTGTGTGAAGCCTCCCTTGTGAAAAGGAGGCTAAGTACTCACCGCGACGAGTCAAACGCCCACTCCCCGGAAAATCCCACCCCTTCCCGGGTCGGCAGCGGGTCTCCGGGGTCCCGGATGGGTGCGTAGTCCGCTTCGCGGTATGTAACCTTTTCTACCCGATCGGGACCGCACCCCCGTGCCGTCCACGCCACCTGGCCGTTGAAATTCCGTCACTTTCGGGACGACGCGGTGTGGCATCCGGCTTGCTCTTATGAACTGCGACGCCGCAGTCATACCCTTGAACAGGGGACTCGATGCTCCAGGCTCACACCGCGCGCCGCAACCAAGAGCAGACCGCCATCCTCCTGAACGCCAACGCGAAGCAGGTGAGTCCGCGCGTCCGCGACTCCCTCTCGGGGCTCGTGCCTGCGGAGAGCCTCTTCTTCTCCCGCGACCGGGACGACGCTCACCGCATCGCCGACGCGGTCGTCTCCCGCGGCTTCGGAACCGTCTTCACCGGCGGGGGGGACGGGACCTTCGTCTCCTGGGTGAACCACATCCTCGACCGGGCCGAGACCCGGTCCGTCCCGTCGCCCCGCTTCGGCGTCCTGGCGCTCGGCACGGGCAACGCCGTGGCCGAGATGGTCGGCGCCGGACGCCCCATCGACGACCTCCGCCGCCACCTCTCCGGCGAGATCCTTCCGGGCCGCCGGCTCGACCTGGTCAGCTGCGAGGGGCGGCGCACCCCGTTCGCGAGCGTCGGGCTCGATGCGGCCGTGCTGAACGACTACAACTGGATCCGCGCCAGGCTGGGGGGCAAGGCCGGCCGCCTCGCCAGGGGGATGCGCGGATACGGCCTCGCCATCGCGCTCCGCTCCGCGCCCCGCCAGGTGTTCCAGCGGGCCCCCGTCCACTGCGAGATCCTGAACACCGGCGCCCCGGCCTGGCGGCTCGACGCCTCGGGCGACCGGGTGGGACGCGCGATCGAGAACGGCGAGCTGCTCTACGCCGGCCCCTGCATGCTGGCGGCCGGCAGCACCGTTCCCTACTACGGCTTCAGGCTGCGGGCCTTTCCCTTCGCCGGCCGGCGCGCCTCCACCATGAACCTGCGCGTGTTCACCCGGATCCCGGTGCCCGCCATGGTCCTCCAGGCCAGGAAGATCTTCTCCGGAGAGTTCCAGCACCCCGGCCTCCTCGACTTCGAGGCCGAGCAGGTGGAGATGAGCTTCGACCGCCCGGTGCCCTTCCAGGTGGGCGGCGACGCCGAGGGGTACCGCGACAGCCTGACGCTCGGCATCGCGCGGCGCAGCGTGGAGCTGCTCGACTACACCGGCCGCGCCCGCATCCTACCGGCCCCGGCCACCCTGCAGTAGGGTCACAGCAGATTTGCGGCCAGCTCGGCGAGGGGAGATCGCTCCCCCTTCGACAGGGTCACGTGGGCCGCCAGCTTCTCCTGCTTGAAGCGGTTCACCACGTGCACGAGGCCGTTGTTGGTCTGGTCCACGTACGGGTTGTCGATCTGGTAGGGGTCGCCGGTGAGGACGATCTTCGTCCCGTCGCCGACGCGGGTGATGATGGTCTTCACCTCGTGCGGCGTGAGGTTCTGCGCCTCGTCCACGATCATGAACTGGTTGGGGATGGAGCGGCCGCGGATGTAGGTGAGCGGCTCGATCTCCAGGATCCCCAGGTCCACCAGCTCGTGGTAGCCGCGCCCCAGCTTCTTGTCGGAACGCGAGAGGTTCATGAGGTACTCGACGTTGTCGAAGATGGGCTGCATCCAGGGGTTGAGCTTCTCCTCGACCGACCCGGGCAGGTAGCCGATGTCCCGCCCCAGCGGGAAGATCGGGCGTGAGACCAGGAGCTTCTGGTAGGCCGTCTCCTCCATGGTCTTGTGGAGGCCGGCGGCGATGGCGAGCAGGGTCTTGCCGGTGCCCGCCTTCCCCACGATGGTGACCAGCCGGATCTCGTCGTTGAGCAGGAGGTCGAGCGCGAAGGACTGCTCCTTGTTGCGCGGCCGGATGCCCCAGATCCCCTCCTTGGGGAGCTTGATGAGGGGCACGTAGGCCTGCTTGGGGGCGCTGAACTTCCCCACCGCGCTGTGCTGGAGGTTGTCCCGGTCGCGCAGCACCACGAACTCGTTGGGCGGTGGCGTGGGGGCGTCGGGTGGGAGAGGGACGACGCCCTGGGCGTAGAACTGGTTCACCGCCTCGGCCTCCACCACCTCCTCGGCCACACCGCTCCAGAGCTCGTCGAGATCGACCCCCTCGACGTCGTAGTCCTCGGTGGTGAGCCCCATGGCGTCGGCCCGGATGCGCAGGTTCGTGTCCTTCGACACGAAGACCGCCGGGAGCTCGCGCTCGCGCTGCGAGATGTCGAGGGCCACCGCCAGGATCCGGTCGTCGGTCGTCGAGTGGCCGTTGCGCAGCTCGGGCGGCAGCTGCCGGTCGGTGAAGAGGACCCTGACCGTCCCCTTCCCCGCCCCGATGGGAACCCCCTCCTTGAGCCGCCCCTGCGAGCGGAAGTCGTCGAGGCTCCGCGCCACCGCCCGGGCGTTCCGTCCCAGGCTGGAGAGGTCGCGCTTGAAGTTGTCGATCTCCTCGATCACGTAGATCGGGATGACGACGTTGTTGTCGTCGAAGGCGAAGATCGAGCGCGGATCGTGCAGCAGGACGTTGGTGTCGAGGACGAAGTTCTTCTTCAAGGCCCACCTGCCCGGGGACGGTTCGCCTGCGGCCCGGGGTCGGTCCGGAGTCTAGCAGGGGGTCCGGCCGCCGGACAGGTCGGTCGAGCGGACGGTGCGGTTCCGCCCGGTGCGCTTGGCCTGGTAGAGGCACGCATCGGCCACCTCGACCAGGCGGGACTTCTCGGCCCCGTCCTCGGGGAAGGTGGCGATCCCGAGGGAGATGGTGACCTGGAGCGGCCCCGACTCGGTGGGGAAGGTGGTGGCCTCGAGCCGCTGCCGGACCCGCTCGGCGATGATCCGCGCCCCCTCGCCGTCGGTCTCCGGCATGACGATGGCGAACTCCTCGCCGCCGTAGCGGGCCACCAGGTCGGTGCCGCGGGCCTCCTTGCCGAGGACGTGCCCCACCCCACGCAGCACCAGGTCGCCCACCGGGTGGCCGTGCGCGTCGTTCACCGACTTGAACCGATCCACGTCGCAGAGCACGACCGAGAGCCGCTTCCCGTGGCGCTGGGCCAGGCGGAGCTGCTCGTCGAGGCGGGACTGGAAGGTCCGGTGGTTGTGCAGCCCGGTCAGGCCGTCGGTGCTGGCGAGCCGCTCGGTCTGCTCGAAGAGGCGGGCCCGCAGGAGCGCGTCGGCCACCTGCATGGCGATCACCTCGAGCTGGCGGGCCGCCCCGCGGGCGAAGGCGTCGGGGCGCCTCGACCCCACCACCAGCGTCCCCATGGCCTGATCACCCGACTTGAGCGGGAAGACCCGGATCGAGCCGAGCCCCTTGAGCCGCGTCCCCTCGTCGAAGACACGCATCCGGTCCACCCGCTCGCCCTGACCGGGGAGCGAGGAGCCATGCCGAACCGCCGAGGCCACCAGGCCGCTCTGGGCGGAGAAGCGCAGCCCCAGGATCTCTGAGGGCTGCCACCCCTGCGGGGAGGAGGTCACCGCCTTCACGACGCGGTGGGGGCGCCGGGGCTCCTCCGGCTCGTGGAGGGTCACCGCGCCGAAGTCGAGCTGGACGATGCGCGCGGCCACCTCGATGGCGGCGTCGAGGACGTCCTGGGTCTTGGAGGTGCGGTTGAGCTGCTCGATGGCCGCGTAGAAGAGCTCCTTCTCGTCCCTCTCGGTCTGGAGCGAGACCAGGATGCGCTCCGACTCGACGGCGCGGATGAGCTCCCCGGCCACGCGCGTGAGCAGGTTCTCGTCCGAGTCGTCGAAGGGCAGGTTCTCCAGCCGGTCGGCCACCAGCACCCCTCGGACGTGGCCACCGCGCCGGTCCACGAGTGGAGCCGCCACGAGCGCCCTGGGGCGGGTCCCGTCGTCGTAGTAGGTGGCGGAGCGGATCTCGCCGGAGAGGCGCAGGGGCGCGCGCCGGGACACGACGCTGCCCAGGACCCCCTCCGCGGCCGGAAGCGGCTGGCGCGAGACGTGGTCGGAGAGAGACCGGCACTCCCGGAGCGTGAGCGTGGCGTCGTCCGGCGACAGCAGGAAGAGCGCGCAGCTGTGGCTGCGCAGCGCGACCTCGGCGACCTCCATGGCGCCGGCCATGGCGGCCTCGACCTGGACCGCCGCGGCCCGGCCGCGCAGGAGCGCCCGCTCCTCGTCGGCGGAGGCGCCGCGATCGATCCCGCGCGGAGACAGGAGCCGCATCTCCCGGGCGCGCTCGTCGAGGTCCCGGAGGCGCCGGTCCACGGCCTCGCGCTCGTTGCGCTGCGCCGCCGCGAGCCGGGCCCAGAGCACCGCGTGGTAGAGGACCGCGAAGAGGAGGATGAACCCCACCCGGGCGAGGACCCCGGGCAGCCCGGACGGCGCCGCGCCGGAGTTCCACCAGACTCCGAGCTGGAGCGCCGCCGCCAGCGCCACGAGCGCGAGCCCCACCGGCAGGGAGAGGAAGGAGACCGCCACCGCGGCCGTCAGGTAGACGAGCGGGAAGAGCGGCCCCTCGCCGCTTCCCGACGAGGTGAGCTGCGCCAGCGCGGCGGCGCCGACCACGAAGATGGAGCCGATCTCCAGCTGCTCGCCGATGCGCGCCACGCGCCCCTCGGCCGAGCGCCGGACGGCGCGGACGGAGGAGACCGCCGCCGCCGCGCAGAGCAGGAGGAGGACGCCCCACTCCTCGAGCCCGACGCCGGGGCCGGCGAACCAGCCGCGCGCGACCCCGGCTGCGGCCAGCACCGCGGCGGCGCC
>CAIQRS010000020.1 GCA_903874275.1 uncultured Anaeromyxobacter sp. | reverse complement strand
TCTTCCCCGGAGGCAGTACACGGGTAGTCGGGCCGCTACCTGGAGGGTGACCCCCTTCAGTGGCGGCCTTTCCGTTCTGGGCAAGGGAGACCGCGCCGGTGCAACGGGTGGAGGAAGTCGGGAGTCACCCTCCAGGCGGCGGGTCGAACGAATCTCGAAGTGGCAGAGGCGGAGTTTTCAGCGGGAAGTCGAGAGTCCCTCCAGGGGCCGGAACCGGGTCGAGCAATCACCCCCAACCGGAGATGGCCACGGAGATTTCAATCAAAGGCGCGCCGTCCCCAAACGCGGCCGCCCGACAGGCTGGCTAACCACGGCTAGGGAGGTTGCATGTCGGACCTGACAGCGGAGCAAAAAGAGTCCTACTGGAAGTACAACGTCCGGCTCACCACGATCCTGCTCGTCATCTGGTTCGTCGTGACCTACCTGTTCGGCGGCCTCTGGGCGGGGGCGCTGAACGAGATCGTCATCCTGGGCTTCCCGCTCGGGTACTGGGTGGCTGCGCAGGGCGCGCTCGCCGTCTTCGTCATCGAGATCTACGTCTATGCGCGGCTCATGAACGCGCTCGACCTCAAGTACGGCATTCACGAGGACGCCTGACATGAATCTCAACAAGGTTTTCGGCCTCTACACCGTCGGTTTCCTCGCCGTCACCATCCTCATCGGGATCGCCGAGGCGATCTTCAAGCTCGACAACAAGATCATCGGCTGGATCTTCATGGCGCTCTCGATGGGCATCTACCTGCTCATCGGCATCGTGACCCGCACCTCCGACGCCGACCAGTACTACGTGGCCGGCCGCGGCGTTCCCGCCATCTACAACGGCATGGCCACCGGCTCCGACTGGATGTCGGCGGCCTCCTTCATCTCCATGGCCGGCGCGCTGTCGGCCCAGGGCTTCTCCGGCCTGGCCTACGTCATGGGCTGGACGGGAGGCTACCTGCTGCTGGCCGTCTTCCTCGGCCCCTACCTCCGCCAGTTCGGCCAGTACACCATCCCGGACTTCCTGGGCGCCCGCTACAACGGCCACACCCCCCGCATCATCGGCGTGGTGGCGGCCATCACGGCCTCCTTCACCTACCTCATCGCCCAGGTGACCGGCGTCGGCCTCATCGTCTCCCGCTTCATCGGCCTCGAGTTCAACGTGGGCTGCTTCGTGGGGCTCGTCGGCGTGCTCTTCTGCTCGGTGCTCGGCGGGATGAAGGCGGTGACCTGGACGCAGGTGGCCCAGTACATCATCCTCATCACCTCCTACCTGGTGCCGGTGGTGGTGCTGTCGTGGAAGATCTTCACCATCCCGGTGCCCCAGCTGACCTACGGCCAGCTCCTGCAGCGCAACAACGCCGCCGCCATCGCCATCACCAACAACCCGGCCGAGATCGCCACCCGGGCCAAGTGGGCGGAGGAGGCCAAGGCCGCCCAGGAGAAGCTGAAGGCTCCGGGCGTGACCGAAGCCCAGAAGGGCAAGCTGGAGGCCGAGATCAAGACCGCCGTCGCCATGTCGAAGGCCCCCTCGGCCCCCAACGCCAAGTGGGAGAACTACCTGTCCGTGCCCACGGGAAAGGGGATGCTGAACTTCATCACGCTCACATTCTGCCTCATGGTGGGCACCGCCGGCCTCCCCCACATCCTCACGCGCTACTACACAACACCGTCGGTTCGCGAGGCGCGGACGTCGGTGGCCTGGTCGCTCTTCTTCATCTTCCTCCTCTACTTCACGGCTCCGGCCTACGCGTCCTTCGCCAGAAACGCGGTGTTCACCGATCTGGTAGGACAGAAGTTCTCGTCGCTGCCACAGTGGGTGACGCTGTGGGCGCCGGCTGGACTCTTCACGGTGGTCGACAAGCTGGGTGATGGCGTGGTGCAGCTGGCCGACTTCGTGGTGAAGAGCACCGACTTCGTGGTGCTCGCCACCCCCGAGATCGCCGGCCTGCCCTTCACCATCACGGGTCTGGTCATGGCCGGCGGACTCGCCGCCGCCCTCTCCACCGCCGACGGCCTGCTGCTCACCATCGCGAACGCCTTCTCGCACGACCTCTACTTCAAGGTCATCAACCCCAAGGCCTCGCTCATCAAGCGGCTCACCATCACCAAGATCCTGCTCATCACGGTGGCGCTCATCTCCGCATGGGTGGCCACGGCCCGCCTCGCCATCATCGTCGAGATGGTGGCCTGGGCCTTCTCCATCGGCGCGGCCTCCTTCTTCCCGGCGCTCGTCCTGGGCATCTGGTGGAAGCGCGCCAACTGGCACGGCGCGGTGGCCGGCATGCTGGTCGGTTTCGGCCTGACCATCTTCTACATGGTGGGAAGCCGCTTCTTCGGCCTGTCCTGGTTCAACATCACCACGGTCTCGTCGGGCGTCTTCGGCATCCCGGCCGGGTTCATCACCATCTACGTGGTGTCGCTCTTGACCCCGGCTCCGACCAAGGAGATGCAGGACTTCGTGACGGAGATCCGCTACCCGAAGACCGGTGGCGCCTCCGAGGCCATCAACGCAGGTCACTAGCCGGTTCCTGGCGGGGCGGAGGGAAGACCTCCGCCCCGCCTCCGTCCTCTGCTAGGGTCATGATTTCGAATGCTCCTCAAGATCGTCATGGTCCTCCGGCTCGTCGCCTTCATGGTGCTCATGTACCTGGCCTTCGCCTGGTTCGTGGAGCGGAAGAGCACCAACCCGGAGGGGAAGATCCGGGCCTTCTTCCGGATCGTCTGCGCGCCGATCGCCGTTCCCGTCGCCAGGAGAATGGGGCCGGGGACGAGCTACGAGCGGGTCCTGGTCGTGTCGATGATGGTGGTCGGCGCGGCCTGGGCTGTGCTCATCGGCTTGAACTACCTGCTCATCCGTTGATGATCATGCGAACGAGTCCACCGAGGTGCGGCAAGATGACAGGCTGATCGTCCAAATTCTGACGGGTCCGGACGCGTCTGGTCCGGAGGGAAGTTGCAGATGGCCGGGCCGCTATCTGGAGGAAGTTTCTCCGGTGGCGGCCTTTGTCCTTCGCAGCACGCGCGCAGCGCGAAAGGAGCAGGACCATGGGGTTTTTCGGAAAGCTGTTCGGAGGAGACAACGACCTGCCGCCGCTCGACCCTGCCAGCCCGGGGGCGAAGCGCATCGAGGCGCAGCGGCCAGCCCTGGAGGCGTTCGTCGCGAAGCTCCACGACCCGGTCGAGCTCATCCCTGCCGAGAAATCGATCTACGCCTTCATCGGCCGGCCACCGGACCGGTTCGGCATCGCCTGGTTCCCGGGCGACGGCACCGAGCACAACTTGAAGACGCTGGTGAAGGCCAAGGGGCTCACCGTCCTCCAGCAGAACACCCTCTCCAGCCACCTCCGGAAGGCCTACGAGAAGCACGCGGCCGAGCCCCGCTTCTCGACCACCATCGGCGGGAAGAAGGTCAAGGTGACCCCGTCGACCGCCCTGGAACTCGACCTGACCAAGGTGATCCACGAGGTCGACTGAGGCGATGGCCTCACTCGACCCGGTCGCCTACCTCCGGCAGACGCCGCCGTTCCACGCCCTCCCCGGGCCCCTCTTCGACGAGGCGGCCCGGGGGATCGACGTCGCCTACCAGCCCACCGGGACCTCCCTGGCCCGCGTCGGGCAGGAGCCCTTCCAGCACCTCTGGGTGATCCGCAAGGGCGCCGTCCGGCTCGAGCGCGACGGCCAGACCTTCCAGGTTCTCGAGGAGGGCGAGACTTTCGGCTACACCTCCCTCATCACCGGGAAGGCCACCCTCGACGTCGTCGTCGAGGAGGACCTGGTCGCCTACCGGGTCCCGGGAAAGGCCTTCACGCGCCTTCTCTCCGACGCGCAGTTCGCCCGCCACTTCGCCGTCGGTCTCTCCGAGCGGCTCCGGGCCAGCCTCGAGCACTCGCCGATCGCCACCTTTCCCTCCGACCTCTCGGTGGAGGTGGCCCACCTCCTGCGCCGGGAGGCCGTCTGGGTCGCCGAGGACAGCACCATCGAGCAGGTCGCCCGGGTGATGCGGGAGAACCGCATCTCCTCCGTCCTGGTGCGCTGCGATCCCCCCGGCATCGTCACCGACCGGGATCTTCGCAACCGCGTGCTCGCCGCCGGGCTTGGGCCCTCGGAGCCGGTCGCCCGCATCCTCTCCCGCCCCCTGCAGACGGTGGAGTCCACCACGCCGACCTACGCGGCCTGGCAGCGCCTGCTCGACTCCGGCGTCCACCACCTCCCGGTGCTGAAGGAGGGGAAGATCGTCGGCGTCCTCTCCGCCTCCGACCTGCTCCGCTCCACCGCCCAGGGGCCGGTGGCGGTGCTCCGGCGGGTGGAGCACCTGCCCTCCCGCGATGCGCTCCCCGGATACGCCGGCCAGGTCAAGGAGATGACCTCCGCGCTCCTCGCCGGCGGCCTCGACGCGCTGGTCATCGCCGGGTTCGTGTCCCGGCTGAACGACGCCCTGGTCAGGCGGATCCTGGGCTGGGCCGAGGACGAGCTGGGACCGCCGCCGGCGCCCTACGCCTGGATCGTCCTCGGCTCCGAGGGGCGCATGGAGCAGACCCTCCTCACCGACCAGGACAACGCCATCGTCTTCGCCGACGAGGGGACGGCGCACCGCGAATGGTTCCAGGCGCTGGCCGACCGGGCCAACCACGATCTCATGCTGGCCGGCTTCCCCGAGTGCCCCGGTGGCTACATGGCCCGCCGCTGGCTGGGCCCGCTCTCGGAGTGGAGGAGCCGCTTCACCGGATGGATGGACGTCCCGAATCCCCGGGCGCTCCTCGAGGCCTCGATCTTCTTCGACTACCGTTCCGTGTTCGGGCTGCTCGACCTCTCCCCGCTCGAGTCGGTGATCTCGGCCGCGCCGCGCAAGGTCCCCTTCCTCCGGCTCATGGCCGCGGGCGCCCTCGAGTTCCACCCCCCACCGCTCCTGCTCCTGCGCCTCAAGGGCGGATCCTCGGTGGTGGACCTGAAGCGCCACGCCATTTCACCAGTGGTGTTCCTGGCGCGGACGCTGGCGCTCTCGGTGGGGAGCCAGGCCCGGGGCACGCTCGATCGGCTCGCCGCCGCGGCGCACGCCGGGGGGATGGACGCCGACCACGTCGGCAACATCGGCGAGGCCTATCGCTTCGTGGTGGGCTTGCGGCTGCGGCTCCAGCTCCGGCAGCTCCAGGCCGGCGAGGCGCCGGTCAACGCCGTGCACCTCTCCGACCTGAGCGCCATCGAGCGAAGCCGTCTGAAGGACTCGCTTCAGGCCATCAAGGACTGGCAGGCCCAGGCGGCCTACCAGTTCCAGACAGGGTGAGGACCAGGGCTACTTCTTGCGGTTCATGAACTTCAGCATGAGCCAGAGCACGACGCCCAGGGCGCCGACGCCGCCCAGGAGCAGGAAGAAGGTGCCCGGGCCGGCGTTCATCTCGGTCACTCCCGAATCGGGGGCCTCCGAGGCCAGTGCAACCGTGGCGGTCGCGAGAGCCGTGGCGGCGACCGATGCCTGCGTCAGCAGCTTCTTCATCTGATTTTCTCCGCTTTGATGGTTCGTCGTGAACGAAACCCCCCTCGCCTTTCGGCGAGGGGGGCGGAAACTTCATGGGTCGAGCCGCCCGCTAGGCTTCGTGCGAGATCGACGCGTTCGGATCGGTGTCCTTGAGGAGGAGCGAGCCGATGACGAGCGACATGACAGCGATGATGATCGGGTACCACAGGCCGGCGTAGATGTCACCGGTCGCGGTCACGATGGCGAAGGCGATCGAGGGCAGGAAGCCGCCGAACCAGCCGTTGCCGATGTGGTACGGCAGCGACATCGAGGTGTAGCGGATGCGCGCCGGGAACATCTCGACCAGGTAGGCGCCGATGGGGGCGTACACCATGGTCACGTAGATCACCAGGATGACGAGGAGGAAGATCAGCATCGGCGTGTTGACCCGGTTCAGGTCGGCCTTGGCCGGGAAGGCCTTGGTGGCCGCGGTCATCTTGGCGTTGAAGGCCGCGCTCTGGGCCTTGAAGTC
>CAIQRS010000019.1 GCA_903874275.1 uncultured Anaeromyxobacter sp. | reverse complement strand
CGTGCACATGCGTCCCGTTGTTCACGTACGGACACCCGTCGCTCAGCAAGGTCCCGCGCGCCACGTGGATCGCGTCCCCCGCGTTCCCGCTGAAGGTCGTCCCCGTCGCCGTGAAGCTCGGCGCCCCCGTCCCCGTGGTCCCGACCAGCGCCCCCGACCCGTTGCCGTCCACGGTGCCGCCCACGAAGGTCACCTTGCCGTCCACCAGCGCGAGCCCTGCTCCGGTCGAGGCGCTGACGTGCGGCGCCGTGAACGTGCTCTCGACCGTGGTCGCCCCAGGCTCGACCAGGATCCCGGTCGCAGCGCCGGTCACCACCAGGTTCGTGGCCGAGATCCCGCAGTGCCCGTTCACGTGGACGCCGCTCGCGAACCGCACCGGCGGGGTCCCAGCCGCGGCGACGACACGCACGCCCGACAGCGAGACCGGAGCCACGTCCGACGCGCCCGCGCAGGCGGTCTGGATGCCCGCGCCGGTCGACGCCTCGTTCCGGACCTCGAACCCCTCCAGCGCCCCGCCCGGACCGATGGAGACGAGCGGTCCGGTGAGCGCCGCCGCCGTCGTGACCGCGTAGCGGTCGGGAGTCAGCGTCAGGTCGTCGGTGGTCAGGGTCGTCCCGGCCCCGATGGAGATCGCCCCGGGCTCGGTGAAGACCATGGCGCCGGCGGCCCGCCCAGCCGTCCACCCCACCGCCCTCACGGTGGCCGTCGGGGCGGCCGCCTGGAGCGCGTCGGTGAGCGTCGCGAAGCGGCACCCGGCCGGGGTCGCGACGCCGGTCGGGCGCGGCGTCGCCGAAAGCAGGGAGCCCGCGTCCGCGTCCGCGTAGACGATCGTCTCCACGTTGGCCGGGCAGGCGCAGGCCCCGGCGCTGCAGACGAGGCCGTTCGTGGCGCAGTCGGTCGCGGGCTGCCAGGTGAGGCAGGCCGATCCCGCCACCGAGGGGAGGCAGCGGAGGATCTGCTGGCCCGTTCCGCTGCACTGGACCGCGTCGAGGGTGGGGCAGGCGTTCGCGGTGGGGCAGGCGCAGGTCGCGGCGCCCCCCGACTCCGCGCAGGACATCCCGGGATCGAGGCAGGCGGCCGAGGAGGCCGGGTACCAGCAACCCCTGGCGTTCGAGGTGTCCTGGGCGCAGGTCACGACCTCTCCGGCGTCGCAGTAACTCGAAGTGGTCGCGCTGCAGCGCGACGGGGAGCACGCGCAGGCCCCGCTGCCTCCGCTCGTCGCGCACTCCTGGTGCGCGGGGCAATCGGTCGTCACCGGCCCGGTGGAGCAGACCCCCGATCCTGCCGAGCAGGTCACGAGCCGCCCCGACGCGCACGACGTCCCCGGGACGCACTGGCCCGCCACGCCGTGCCCGGGACAGGAGAGGGCGGCGGTGGAGCACACACGGTCGCTGCCGCATCCCTGGTCGGACGGGCAGTTCAGGTCGGAATCGCACGGAGCCCCGGTGGTGGTCACCGAGCAGGCCGCAAGCAGGGCGAGGAGCAGGGGCGAAGCGAGCCGGCGCATCGGTCCGGGAGACTACCAGAACCACCGGCCCCGGCGCCCGGGGAGGGCGCACGGTCCTGAGAGCGCCGCGTCGACAGCCGGTCCGCGACGTGGTTTTCTCACGCGCCATGCGCACCTCCGCCCTCTCGCTCGTCCTGGCAGCGACGGTCACCGCGGGCCTGGCCTCGCCGGCCCGCGCCGCCGACCTCCGGCCCTTCTCCGTGCAGGACCTGGTGACCCTGCAGCGCGTCTCCGACCCGCGCCCGTCTCCCGACGGGAAGTGGATCGCCTACGTGCTCCGCTCCACCGACCTGGACGCCAACCGGGGGCGCACCGATCTCTGGCTCGTGGGCGTGGACGGCAAGGGGGCCCGGCGCCTCACCACCAGCGCCGAGAACGAGTCGGGCCCGCGCTGGGCGCCGGACGGAAGGTCGATCTACTTCCTCTCGGCGCGCGGTGGCCCGCAGCAGATCTGGCGGCTGCGGCTCGACGGCGGCGAGTCGGAGAAGGTGACCGCGCTCCCCCTCGACGTCGCGAACTTCCGTCTCTCCCCCGACGGCACGAGGGCCATCGTCGCGGCCAGCGTCTTCCCCGACTGCGCCTCCGCGCCCGAGGGGGCGATGGAGTGCACCACCAGGCGTCTCGAGGAGCGGGCCCGCACCCGCTCGACCGGGCGGCTCTACTCCAGGCTCCCGGTCCGCCACTGGGACGAGTGGCTCGACGGCCGCCGCAACCACCTCTTCGTCGTGCCCCTCTCCGGCGGCTCCCCCACCGACCTCATGAAGGGCATGGACGCCGACTCCCCGTCACGCCCCTTCGGCGGCGCCGACGACTACGCCTTCACCCCCGACGGCAAGGGAGTGGTCTTCGCGGCCAAGGACGCCGGCCGCGCCGAGGCCTGGTCCACCAACCACGACCTCTGGTCCGTTCCCGCCGACGGCTCGTCCGCGCCCCGCAACCTCACGCCGGACAACCAGGCCTGGGACGGCCACCCGGTCTTCTCCCCGGACGGCAAGCGGCTCGCCTGGCTCGCCATGGAGGTCCCGGGCTACGAGGCCGACCGCCACCGCATCCTGGTGCGCGACTGGCCCGACGGCGCGGTGCGCGAGGTGGCCCCGGGCTGGGACCGCTCCCCCGGCGAGCTGGCCTGGTCGGCCGACGGGCGCTCGCTCCTCGTCACCGCCGACCACCTGGGCGCCCACCCGCTCTTCGCCATCGACGTGGCCACCGGCCGTGAACGACTGCTGGTGAAGGGCGGCAGCAGCGGCTCGCCCTCCGCGGCGGGCGGGCTCCTGGTCTTCACCCACCACGACCTGGGCTCCCCCGCCGACGTCTGGACGGTCCGCCCCGACGGCTCTGGCGCGGCCCCCGTCACCCGCGTCAACGAGGCCGCCCTGGCCGGCCTGGCCTTCGGCGACCGGGAGCAGTTCACCTTCGCCGGCTGGAACGGCGAGACCGTGCACGGCTGGGTGGTGAAGCCGGTGGGCTTCCAGGCCGGGAAGCGCTACCCGGTGGCCTTCCTGATCCACGGCGGCCCGCAGGGGTCCTTCGGCGACCAGTTCCACTACAGGTGGAATCCGCAGATCTACGCCGCGGCCGGCTACGCGGCGGTGATGATCGACTTCCACGGCTCCACCGGCTACGGCAGGAAGTTCACCGACTCCATCGGCGGTGACTGGGGCGGCAAGCCGCTCGAGGATCTGCAGAAGGGGCTCGCCGCCGCGCTGGAGCGCCACCCCTGGATGGACGGGGGGCGGGTCGCCGCCCTGGGCGCCTCCTACGGCGGCTACATGATCAACTGGATCGAGGGGGCCTGGCCCGACCGCTTCCGCTGCCTGGTGAGCCACGACGGCAACCTCGACGAGCTCCACGCCTACTTCGACACCGAGGAGCTCTGGTTCCCCGAGCGGGAGCACGGTGGCCCGCCCTGGAAGGCGCCCGAGGCCTACCAGAAGCACAACCCGGTGAACCTCGTGAAGAACTGGAAGACCCCCATCCTCGTCGTCCACGGCGGGCGCGACTTCCGCGTGGTGGACACCCAGGGGCTCTCCACGTTCACAGCGGCGCAGCGCATGGGCGTCCCGAGCGAGTTCCTCCACTTCCCGGACGAGAACCACTGGGTGCTGAAGCCGGCCAACAGCATCCAGTGGCACGAGACGGTGCTGCGCTGGATCGGGCGCTGGACCCGACCTACATCTTGACGATGCAGTCGGTCGGGCAGACCGCGACGCAGGACATCTCGCCGCCGGTCGCGGCGCACTCGTCGCACTTCTCGGCCTCGATCACGTAGGCGTCGTCGCCGGCGGTGATGGCGGTGTTGGGGCACTCCGGCTCGCAGGCGCCGCAGTTGGTGCAGTCATCGGTCACGATCTTGTTGGCCATGGGGTTCTCCGGGTCTCGGGTTCGGGAAGGGCGAAGGGTACGTTCCGGGCGCAATCTGCACGTCCCGCGCCACCCCCGCTCCGGGATCGAAGTTCCCTGTTCACGGAGATTTAGCGCGCGGAGGGGGCCGACGAACTTGCGGGGAAGGCCTTCCCGACCGCAAAAGGTGCGCGAAAATACAGGAGAAATTCGGTACTGATTCGATCAGGAGCGGCGCCACCGCCCCGGCGTCCACGTGAAGCCCCTCCCGGATCGCTGCCACTGCCCCTCGGTCCAGGAGTGACCGGGGTAGGGCGCCGACCAGCAGCCCGACGCCCAGACGTACCGCCTCCCGGTCCAGGTCCAGAATCCGGGGATCCAGACCGCTTCGTGGGATGGGCGGGCCACCGGCGACTCGACCAGCAGGGGCGGCGGCGTGGCCGGCGACGTGGTGAGCGGGACGAAAGGGGGCGCGTGGATGGTCGCCGGGGAGTTCACGGACGGACGCCAGCTGGGCTCGTGGAAGGTGAAGCCCCGGTCGTCTCCCACCCAACGGGCCGGCACCCAGACGTAGGGAGGGCGCCCCGGCGGCGTGGCCCACTGTCCGGCGACCCAGGACCAGCGCCCGGCCGCCCACTGCCAGTGGCCGTCGATCCAGACCGACGCAGCCGACGGCTGGGGCACGCGGGGATCGGCGAGCGGGGCCGGCGGAGGGCCGGAGGTGTCCATGCGCACGCCGGGGACGGGCGAGGCGCCGCCAACGGGGGCGGGCGCCGGGGCGGCGAGGAGGAGGAGCGCGATGGCGGTCGAGGCGAGGGTCACGCGGACGGGAAGTCTACCACCGGCTAATATCCCCCCATGAACGAACGAGAGAGCAGCGCCGTCCTCGCCATCGCCATCCACGCAGCCTTCGCCGACGGCGCCCCGGCCGACACGGAGCGCGAGCAGATCCGTCGCGTCGCGGAGGGACTGGCCGGGGGCGGCATCCCGGGCCTCCCGTCCGCCTACCAGGCGGTGCTCGTCGAGAAGCGGACCGTCGAGGACGCCGCGGCCACCCTGGCCACGGCCGAATCCCGCCGTTTCGCCTATGAGATGGCGGTGGCGGTGGCCGAGTCCGACGGGGTACGGACCGACGCCGAGCGGACCTTCCTCGACAAGCTGCGCGGGCTCCTGGGCGTGGACGCCGCGCCGGCCGCGGAGCTGGAGCGGCAGACCCAGGTGCTGCTCACCACGCCGGTCGCGCCGGCGGGCCGACCCTCGTCTCCGCCCCCGGCCTCGCCGCTGAAGCCCGAAGCCGCCGCCCTCGACGCCCGGATCCTCAACGCCGCCATCCTGAACGGGGCGCTCGAGCTCCTCCCCGAGTCGCTCGCCACAATGGCCATCATCCCGCTGCAGATGAAGCTCGTGTACGAGGTGGGGCTGGCGCACGGCTACGCGCTCGACCGGGGCCACGTCACCGAGCTGCTCGCCACGGTGGGCGCCGGGGTGACCGGCCAGGCGGTCGAGCAGGTCGGGCGAAAGATCCTGGGCGGGATCCTCGGGTCGATCGGCGGCCGCATGCTGGGCGGGCTGGGCCGGCAGGCGGTCAGCTCGGGCGTGGCCTTCGCCACCACCTACGCGCTGGGCCAGGTGGCCCGCGAGTACTACGCCAGCGGCCGGCGCATCGACGCCGCGCAGCTCAAGGTGGTCTTCCAGCGCATGCTCGAGGAGGCGCGGGGGAAGGCGGGGCAGTACTCCGGCCAGATGGCCGAGAAGGCCCGCACCATCGACGTCTCGAGCCTGGCCGGCCTCGTCAAGCGGGGGCCGTAGGCGAATCGCACCGCGCTACGGCTTGCCGACCTTCACGTCGTACGGGTTGGCCCGCAGTGCGGCCGAGATGTCCCGGATGGCCTTCTGGGCGCGCACGCTGTTGCCGGCCGCGTCGAGGGGAGGGGAGAAGACCGCGATCCCGAAGCGTCCCGGGGCCACCGCGATGATTCCGCCTCCCACGCCGCTCTTGGCGGGCAGGCCGACCTCGTAGAGCCAGATGCCCGAGTCGTCGTAGAGGCCGGCCGTGGCCATGACGGCGAGGATCCGCGAGACGTTCGCGGACGCGATCACCTGCTTGCCGGTGACCGGGTTGCGCCCCCCGTTGGCCAGCGTGGCCGCCATGACGGCCAGATCGGAGGCGTTCACCGAGATGGAGCACTGCCGGGTGTAGACGTCGGTGGAGGCGGCGGGGTCGAAGTAGAGCCGGCCGTAGGCGCGCATGAGCTTGGCGATGGCCTGGTTCCGGTCGTTGGTGGCGGCCTCCGACCGGTAGACCTCCTCGTCGATGTCGAGCTTGCGCCCCGCGAAGGCCTCGTGGATGGCCACGATGCGGGCCCACTTCTCCTCGGCGGTCGCGCCCTCCACGAGGCTGGTGGCGGCGATGGCCCCGGGGTTCACGAAGGGGTTCATCTCCTTCCCCTTCATCTGCTCGATGGCCACGATGGAGTTGAAGACCTGTCCGGTGGCGTCGACGCCCAGCTTCTCCAGCACCGCCTGGGCGCCGTAGGTCTCCAGCACGCTGGCCAAGGTGAAGACCTTGGAGATCGACTGGATGGAGAAGCGGGCCTCGACGTCCCCCTTATTGAACGACTTCCCGTCGATGGTGACGAGCGCCACCCCGAAGAGCTTCGAGTCCACCTTGGCGAGCGCCGGGATGTAGTCGGCATTCTTGCCCTCGTCGAGGGTGCGGTACCTCTCCCAGGCTCCATCCACGGCCGCCTGGTAGGGGTTCGGGGCGGGGGCCGCGACGGCGGCGGTGGCGACGGCAGCGGCGAGCAGGAAGGCGGCGATTCGGGACCTGGTCATGGATTCCTCCGGACGGTTCACCACGTGTGAGCGAAGTCCACCTTGGCGGAGATCTGGAAGCGGAAGTCGGTGCCCGAGGCGCCCCCCTTGTCGCGCCGCTCGCCGAAGAGGAACTCGGCGCCGGTCGTGACCGCCGGGACGGGGCGGTAGAGCAGGTTGGCCGAGGCGTACTGGCCCATCTCGAACGCGCTCGGGCCCTGCTGGTCGGTGGTCCACATGCGGGTCATCGACCAGCCCACGGCGCTCGTGAACTGGTCGCTCCAGGCGTGGTCGTAGTAGGCGACCAGGCCGAGCAGCGGGACGGCCCTGGCGGCGCCGTCCTGGGGGGCGACGTCCCAGGATGCGTCGTTCATGTAGTTGGCGATGCCAGCGCCGTAGACGGCCTGCAGCCGGAGCCGGTCCCGCCCCCAGGTGTTCACCACCGAGGCCAGGTTCACGCCCCACCCCGTCGTGTACCCCCAGTGATACTGGGCCGTGGCCGAGGGGAGCACCTGGTAGCCCAGCCAGCGCAGGACCCCCGAGGCCTGGAGGTGCCCCCATTCCCCGGTGAGCCGGTAGCGCGCGGTCACGTCGGGGAAGCGCGTGTAGGGCTGTGCGCCGATCAGGGGGTCCACCCCGCCGCCGGTGCCGCTGTCGATGGCGAGGCCGGGCGCCTCGATGGCGACCGCCAGGGAGTGCTCCCCGGAGAGGGGCGTCCAGCGCAGCTGCGGGTTGCGCAGGAAGACCATGCCGGCCGGCCCCCAGTAGTCGACGATGTCGGGGAAGACGTCGCCGTCCATGAAGAGGCTCTGCGCCTGGCCGGCCAGGAACTGCCAGTACTCGGCGTAGGCCAGGCGCAGGCGGATGGTGGTCTGCCCGGCGTTCACGCCGACCCCGAACAGGTCGAACTCGAACTGGGCGCGGGCGGTGGTGAAGCCGGCGGGGATCTCGCCCCACACGCCGAAGCGGGTCTGCTTCACGCTCAGGCTGGTCTCGCCGTTGGGCCCGAACAGGTCGGGCTCGGTGGGGATCTTGGTGGGGCGCAGGGTGTCCTTCCAGTCGGGCTGGACCCGCTTCAAGTCCCCGATCACGTCGAGCTGGGCGAAGCCGTAGATCTTGAAGGTGGGCTTCGTGGCCGGCTCGCCCGGCGGGACCTGCGCGGCCGACGGCGACGCGACCAGGGCGGCGAGGAGAAGCGCTCCCGCCCGGGCCAGGAGCCCGGGGCGGATGAGGTGGGACGATGGGTTCGGCATGTGACTCCCCTGGTTGCGAAGCGTGTCAGCGGCGATAGGACCATCCGACGGTGAGTGACGTGATGTAGTCGTTCTTGGGCGCGTTCGCATCCGGCGGGCGGGTGTCGAAGGTGTCGCTGAAGGCGATGCCGGCGTTGAAGTCCTTGAAGACCTCGTACCTGAGCTTGACCGTGAAGGTGCCGCGGAGACGACCGAGGTCGGAGAGTCCGGGGAGGAGCACCAGCGAGGCGTTCATGTCGAGCTTCGGGGAATCGTAGCGGAAGGCGTCCCAGGAGGCGCCGATCATCGCGTCGAGCGCGAGATTGGAGGGGGGGGTCGCGTAGGTCTCGCGCGAGCCCGCCAGGCCGCCGGTGAGCCAGAGCTCGGTCCAGCCGTTGCGGACCACCGAGTGGGCCACGCCGGAGATGAGCGAGACGCGGAGGACCAGCTTCAGCTCGTCGTTGTGCTCGAGCAGCCCGCCCAGGAGCGCCCTCCAGCGGTTCCTGAAGTACCAGTCGCCCTGCAGCCCCACCGTGTACCGGCTCACCGCCAGGTTGTTGGCGTCGTTCTGGAAGTAGCCGTCGAAGGTCAGCCTGGCGCCGAGATCCTCGGCGCGGTAGGCGAACTCGCCCGACGTGGAGAGCGTGGTGGCGTAGTTGGCCTTCGCAAAGGTGAAGCCCAGGTCGAAGATGACGCGGATCCGGTTCAGGAAGGCCTCGTCCATGGGGACGATCTCGACCGCGTCGGTGAGGGCGATGACCTCCGGGGTCGGCAGCGCCCCCACGGCGAGCTGCCCTTCGGTCGGCGAGGAGAGGGCGCCGTAGACCCGCGCCCCCGTCCGCAGCTCCACCTCGTACTGGTGCGTGGTGGAGAGGGTCCGGATCTTGTCCCACTCGATGGAGAGGCGCCCGGCGTCGTCGGTGGCCAGGTCGAGCTTGCCCCGCGTCATGCCCTTGATCTCGCCGGTGAGGCGATCGCCGTTCAGGAGGATCACCACGTCGGTCTTTTCCCGCGCCGAGGCGGGGAAGGCGGCCACGACGAGCGCGGCGGCGAGGAGGACCCGGTACACTCGGGGGCGGAGCATAGCCGATCCCCCGCGGAGTGGGCGGGCCCCGAATCGGGATTGCGCGGGTCGGCGCGCCCGGTAGGAAAGGGGTCCGGAGGGAGGTCCACATGGTCAGGAACTCGATGGGAGGACAGATGGTGAAGTCCCGATTCCATTCCAGGCCCGCCCGCTGGATCACCGTCGCCGTCGCCCTCCTGGGGGCGACGGGGTGCGCCTCGGTGCGCCTCGCCGACGAGCGCAGAGCCTACTTCCTGAAGGAGCTCGGGACCTTCACCTACGGGAAGGGATGCCTCGACGTCTGGCCCTCCGTCCTGAAGCTGGTCGGCTCGAAGGGATACCCGCTCCAGGGGCGCGACCGGCAATACGCCGGCCAGGGCAAGCAAGGGGCCCTGGCGACGATGGTCGAGCAGGGGTACGAGACCCGGGCCGTCGAGGGGGGCGGCCTGATGGTGCTCACCGGATGGCTCCCCGCGGCAGAGGGGAACAGCCGCTACGAGGTGACCGGGAATCCCGGCCAGCCCTCGGGCTGCGCCGTCTCCTTCGTCCTCGTCTCCACCGGGACCATCGACCCGTCGAACGAACGCCGGGAGCCCGACTGGCGGATCCAGCTCGAGCTCGTGAAGGAGATCCAGCCCGAGGTCGCGGCCCGTGTCGAGGCCGGCGCACCGAAGGGCGGATGATCCTCCTCCTCCCCTACCGTCCCCCGCTCGACTGGGAGGCGATGCTCGACTTCCTCTCCGGTCGCTGCACCGCCGGCGTCGAGCAGGTCGAGGGGGGCGCCTACCGCCGCACGGTGCGCATCGGCAAGCGGGTGGGCTGGGTGTCGGTGACGGCCGAGCCGGCCCGCCCCGCGCTGCGGGTGGAGGTGTCGAGCTCCCTCTCGGCGGCCCGCCGCCCCCTGGAGGCCAGGCTCCGCGCCCTCTTCGACCTCGACCTCGACCCCGCCGAGGTGGCCGCGGCGCTCCGGCGCGACCGGCTCCTCGCGCCCTCGGTGCGGCGCAATCCCGGACTGCGCGTGAACGGGGCCTTCGACGCCTTCGAGGCAGCCGTCCGGGTGGTGCTGGGGCAGCAGGTCAGCGTCCGCGCCGCCACCACGGTGGCCGGAAGGCTCGCCGCAGCGCTCGGGGATCCGGTGGAGACCCCGTTCCCCGGCCTGGATCGGCTGGCGCCCACGCCCGGGGCGGTGACGACGGCCGGCGAGGATCGCATCGCCCGGGTGGGCATGCCCGGGGCCCGGGCCCGGACGCTGCTCGCGCTCGCCGGGGCCATCGCCGCGGGAGACCTGGTGCTCGAGCGGGGCAGCGACCCGGACCAGGTTCGCGACCGGATGCTCGCCCTGCCGGGCGTTGGGCCCTGGACGGCCTCGCTGGTGGCCATGCGGGCGCTGGGCGCGCCCGACGCCTTCCCGGGCGGCGACCTGGGGGTGCTGCGTGCGCTCGGGGTGAAGTCGGCGCGGGAGGCGGAGGCGCGCGCGGAGGCCTGGAGGCCCTGGCGCGCCTACGCCGCCATGCACCTGTGGAACCTGCCTTGAGAGCCGGGCCCTACTGGCCGCCGAGAGACTTCAGGACGTCCTCGGCCTGGGCCTTCAGCTCCTTGCCCTTGGCCAGCGCGGCGGCGTAGTCGCCGCCCTTCACCTGGTCGGTGACCTTCTGCCAGCCCGATTCGATGGCGGCCACCCCTTCGTTCGCCTTGGCGAGGACCGCCTTGTCCATGCCGGCTGGCAGCTTCTTGGCCCCGGAGAGCGTGGCGATCCGGGCCTTCAGATCCTCGACCATCTTTGGGACCGAGGCGGAGAGCTCTCCCCAGGCCTTCACCAGCTCGTCCTTCTTCGCCGCGGCGGCGGCCAGGGCGGCCTTCACCTTCGTGGTCACGTCGCCCGCGGCGGCCAGCGCCCCCTTGTAGTCCTGCTTGGCGACCATGTCCTTGGCCGAGGCGAAGCTCGCCTGGGCGGCCTTCACGGCGTCGGGCGCGAACTTCGCCGCCTCGACCTGCAGGGACTCCACGGCGGAGCCGGCGGCGGCCATGGCTGCCTCGGCGGGGGCCTTGGCGGCATCGGTGCAGGCGACCACCAGGGCGAACGGGACGACGGCCAGGGCGATGCGAAGGTGACGCGACATGGTGCTCCTCCAGATCCGGCGGCGCGAAGGCGTCGCCTCGGTGAGGCGAGCGAATACCCGCGCCACGCCCCCGGCGCCAGGCCCCGATTGGACCCCTACGGAGGGAAGGTCAGGTCGGCCGTGACGGTACCGCCCGGAGCGACGGCTGCGGAGACCGCCGGGATCGTGACGACCGTGTCGGAGCCCTCGGCATCCACGCTTCTCCGCGTACCCACGATGGTGTAGGCGCGGCTGGGGGCCGCGGTGGGCAGCGCCGAGATCGCATGGGTCTCCCCCGTGGTCGCCACGGTGGCCGCCACGGACCGGACGATGAAAGGCTGGAGCACTCCCCCCGCGTCGAGCGGAAGGCGCGCATCCACCGAATCGACCTGCGGGAGCACCGCGGCCGGCGTGATGGCGCCGGTCACGTTGCCGGTGGCCGTCGCGACCGTGAAGGACGCGTCGAAGGTCCGGACCGGTGCGGCCGCGGTGATGGTGAGCCCCGCGCTCGCCCTCGGCTCGTAGGAGGCCACGATCGCGCCCGCGGTGTCGAGGATGACCGGCTGGCTCACCACGAAGTAGGTGCCGTCGCGGGGGAGGAGGTCGAGGACGTACCGACCGGCCGCGTCGGTCGTGACCGAGCGCACCACCGAGGGGACGCCACCGGCGACGGTCTGCGCGGTGACGACGGCGCCGGGTAGCGGCGCGAGCGTGCCGGCCACCGTGAATGTGCCGGAGATCGAGCCGGTCTCGAGCCGGTCGTAGGCACGCACCGTGGGGCGCAGGATGTACTTGCCCGAGGCCCCGGCCTCGTGGACGAAGATCGACCGGTGGGCGTCGAAGTCGAGGTAGACGTCGGCGGTGGTGCCGGGCTGGACGTCGAAGCTCACCGTGAGCTTCACGCCCGACTGCTGGCCGGACGGGACCTTGAGCGGTGCGACCGTGCCGTCCAGGAGCTTGACCGTGTTCCGCGACCCGAGGACGAGCCGCATCTGGCCGTAGTGGCCGGCCGGCAGGGGAGCCCCGTCCACCAGGGTGTCGTACACGCCTCCGGTGAGGGAGAGGAGGTTCACCACCCGGTCGGGCGTTCCGAGCGTGACCCAGCCGCCGTCGCTCCTGATCTCGACCGTCCGGACGTCGACGTTCACCTCGGCGTACCCGGAGGAAGGGGCGTCCACGAGCCGGACGCTCATGATCCCGGAGTCGGAGGACGTGCCCGAGGAACCGCAGGCCGAGAGGAATGCGCCGAGGACGGCTACGATAAGGATTTCACGAGCTTGCATGGGATTCCCCCGTGAGACGGACGTGTACCTCCATCCTTCAACACGGGGGAGGTGGAAAGGTTCCGGTCAGAACTTGTAGGCGATGCCCGCGTCGATACCGATCTGCGTCATCGAAGTGGCGCTGTACTTCATGCCATTGGTGGCGTGCGCCGTGCCCGCGGAGGCACCGGAGTGGATTCATCGGGATCCGTCGGTGCCCGGCCACGACGGCACGGGGCGTTTCGCGCGAGGGAGACGAAGCGTGGCAAGGGTGAAACGATTCATTTCAGCCCAGGCTGGCCGCGCGCATCCGTCGCCAGAGGGTGCTCCGGCTCACGCCGAGTGCGCGGGCCGTGGCCAGCCGGTTCCACCGGTTCTGCTCGAGCGCCACCTTGAGCTCGAGGTCGTCCACGACTCCGCTCGCCGTCGCGACCGGTCGCGGGCGGTGCGCGGGCGCCTGCTCCTCTCCGGGAAAGGCCGCCGCCGGTGCGATCTCCGGCGGGAGATCCTCGGGCTGCAGCGTCTGCCCCTGGCACACGGTGGCGGCGAACTCGAGGGCGTTCTCCAGCTCGCGGACGTTGCCGGGCCACTCGTAGGAGAGGAGCACGCGAACCGCCTCGGGAGAGAGGCGGAGGGCGCGCCCGGTCCGCGAGCCCACGCGAGAGAGGAGGAGACGGGCCATCGGCTCGATGTCCTCGCGCCGGCTCCGCAAGGGTGGCAGCTCGATGGGGAAGACCCGCAGGCGGTAGTAGAGGTCCTCGCGGAAGCGGCCGTCGGCGACCAGCCGCCGCAGGTTGCGGTTGGTGGCGGCGATGATGCGCGCGTTGGTCCGCCGGGTCTGGCTGTCGCCCACGCGCTCGTAGGTGTGCTCCTGCAGGACGCGCAGCAGCTTCACCTGCAGGTGGAGGGGAACGTCGCCGACCTCGTCGAGGAAGAGGGTCCCATCCTCGGCGGCCTCGAAGCGGCCGGCCCGGTCCCGGACGGCGCCGGTGAAGGCTCCGCGGACGTGGCCGAAGAGCTCGCTCTCGAGCAGTTCCCCGGGGAGAGCGGCGGCGTTCACGGCCACGAACGGCCCGGACTTCCGCGGGGAGTGGGCGTGGATGATCCGGGCCACGACCTCCTTGCCGGTCCCGCTCTCCCCGGTCACGAGGACCGTGGACTCGCTGTGCTGGAGCACGTCGATCATCCGGAAGACGCGCGCCATGGCCGGCGACCGGGCGATGAGCCCGAAGCCGGCGATGGGGCCGCTGGCCTCGACCGTGGACTCGTCGGCCGGCCGCAGCACGACCAGGTAGGTCGCCGCGGGGTCGCAGACGCCGAGCTTGTCGTGCAGGAGGGGAGCGGCCGACACCGACATGAGGCGCGCCGGTCCGCTCGCGACGTTCAGGACCGCACGCCAGCCCTCCCGCTTCTCGCCCGCGAGGAGCGCCTGCCGCAGCGGGCCGTCGAGGCCGAAGAGCTCGGCGCCGAGCAGGGACTCGATCGAGAGGCCGCGGACCTGCGACGCGGCGTCGGCGCCCAGGAGCGACATGAGCAGGTCCGACGCGTAGCGGATCCGGAAGTCGGCATCGAGGGCCATGCAGATGCGCCCCAGGGAGCCGAAGGCGGCGTTCACCGCCGAGAAGGCGCGCTCCTGGTCGAGGGAGCCCGCGGCACAGGCCGGTGGAGGAACTTCTTCGAATGGAGACGTCATGTTTCACTCCCTACTGAAACGAAACGATGCAGACGAGTGAAGCATAACGTGTCTCATGTTTCACGTCTCGTCGCCCAAGTGCCTGAATTCACGATCCGATGGGTCAGGCACGCTCCACGCACAGGGTTCAATGCGAGCAACGAGCCGTCATCCGCCCTCGACTGGATCTCCCGTGACGAAAAAGTACCTCCTCATCGGAACGCTGTTCCTCGCCGTCTTCGCGGTCGTGGTCGGCGTCGCCGTGGCGCTCCAGGGCGAGAAGGCCCCCCCCGCGCCTGCGCCCGCCTTCTCGAGACGCCTTCGTCCGCACTTCGACCACGCTCCGGTCACCCCCGCCAAGTTCGAGAGTCCGCAGGCGGTGACCCGATCCTGCCTGGGCTGCCACCCGGACGCGGCGCACATCATGAGGAGCTCGCACTGGCAGTGGCTGGGCGACGAGGTGGTCGTTCCGGGCCACGATGGAAAGACCCGGATCGGGAAGAAGAACCTGCTCAACAACTTCTGCCTGGTGAACCGGGGAAACGAGAAGACCTGCACGAAGTGCCACGCCGGCTACGGCTGGGCCGACGACACCTTCGACTTCACGAAGGCCGAGAACGTGGACTGCCTGGTCTGTCACGAGCGGAGCGGCACCTACGTGAAGGGGATGTACGGCATCCCCACGAAGGAGACGGACCTCGTGGCCGCGGCCCGCTCGGTGGGAACGCCACAGCGCGAGAACTGCCTGGGCTGCCACGCCTACGGAGGCGGCGGGCAGGGCGTGAAGCACGGGGACATCGACTCGTCGCTCGCCCACCCGTTCGACGAGGAGGACGTCCACATGGGACGGCACGGCTTCCTCTGCGTGGACTGCCACAAGGCTCCCGACCACCAGATCCAGGGGCGGGCCTTCTCGGTGGGGGTCGAGGACTCCCACGGCATCGCCTGCACGGATTGCCACCAGGGGCACAAGCACGCCGACGCCCGTGTCGACACCCACGTGAAGTCGGTCGCCTGCCAGACCTGCCACATCCCGGAGTTCGCCGGGAAGCTCCCGACCAAGGCCTGGTGGGACTGGAGCAAGGCCGGCGACGCGTCGCGCAAGGAGGACCCGCACGGGTACCTCAAGATCAAGGGGGAGTTCGCCTACGAGCAGGCGGCCGTCCCCGAGTACCGCTGGTTCAACGGTACCGGTGGACGATACCTGCTCGGAGACCGGATCGACCCGACGAAGGTCACGGCGCTGAACCCGCCCCTCGGTGGCATCGACGATCCGAAGGCCAAGATCTGGCCCTTCAAGATCCACCGCGGGAAGCAGCCCTACGACGCGGGGTTCAACTACCTCTTCCCGCCGGTGACGGGCGGGAAGGACGGCTACTGGACCACCTTCGACTGGGACAGCGCATTCCGGCTGGGGTCCGAGGCCTCGAAGATCCCGTACAGCGGCAAGTATGGCTTCGCGCCCACCGAGATGTACTGGCCGCTCTCCCACATGGTGTCCACGAAGGAGAAGGCCCTCGCCTGCACCGACTGCCACGGCGAGAGGTCGCGCATGGACTGGAAGGCGCTCGGCTACGCCGCCGACCCCATCAAGACCGGAGGCCGCCCGTGAGCCGCCCTCTCGCCATCGCCGTCTTCCTCGTCCTCGCCGTACCCGCGGCGGCGCAGCAGGGAGTGAATCCGATCCACCCCGTCTTCGCGCCGCTCGACGCGGCGGGGAAGAAGGTTCGCACGGTGGAGGAGATGAGCGCCGAGAAGACCTGCGGCGCCTGCCACGACGCGGCCTACATCGCCGCCCACACCGACCACAAGGCGCCCCGGGCGGCGGCCACCTGCATCCAGTGCCACGTGAGCGGCGCCCGGCTCGACATCCGGCCGGAGCGGCTCGATGCGGAGGGGAAGCTCACGCGGGAGTCCATCCGGATCGGGACGCCCCGCGCCGCGAACTGCGCGGCGTGCCACGGGCTGGTGCTCGACGTCGGGGCGCCGGTGCTGCTCCCGGCCTCATTCGAGGGCGCGCCGGCTTCGGGGAGGACCTGGTCCCTGACGCGAGGAGAGGGAGCCATCGTCGCCCCGCAGCGGATGGCCGACTCCTTCCTCGACCTGGAGGGGAAGGAGTCCCTCTCCGCCCCGTGGGACGTCCACGCCGCGAAGCTGGTGGACTGTGTCGCCTGCCACTACGCCCGGAACAGTCCCGCCCGGACGGACGGCAAGCAGGGGTCGCTGCGCTACCTCACCGCCGACCCACGCCGCCAGACCCAGGCCGAGTTCCTGGTCCGGCCCGACCACCGGTTCGCCGAGCAGGACTGCCGGGCTTGCCACGATCCGATGAAGGCGCACGCCTTCCTTCCCTACCGGGAGCGGCACATGGAGGTGCTCTCCTGCACCGTGTGCCATGCCTCCGCTCCGATGGGGCCGGCCGCCGAGATGGTGGACGCGACCGTGGTCACGGCGGTGGGCGGACCCTCGGTGAGGTACCGGAACGTGGAGCGGCGCGCCGGGGACACCATCAACACGGCAACCATCCGGCCGCTCCGGCCGCTCCTCGTCGAGCGGGTCGAGTCGGACGGAGTCCGCCGGGTCGCCCCGGTGAACCTGGTCAGCCGGTACCGGTGGGTCTCCCGGGCCGACGGAGCCGACGTGCCCTTCGAGACCGTCGCCCGCGCCTGGCTCACCGGTGGGGGCCACGCACCGGAGGTCGTGAGCGCCCTCGACGCCGACCGGGATGGCCGGATCGACGAGGCCGAACTCCGCCTCGACACGGCGCACAAGACGGACCTCATCGCCGCGCGCCTGCGCGCGCTCGGCATCGAGGACCCGGTCGTCGTCGGGAACCTCGACGCCCATCCCCTGGCCCACGGCATCTCCACCCGCGACCGCGCACTCAAGAATTGCAGCGCCTGCCACGCCGAGGATTCGCGCCTCTCCGACGACTACCTGGTGGCCTCCTACCTGCCCGGGGGCAGACCCCCCCGGCCTCCCGAAGGGGCCCGTGTCGTCCTGGCCGGAACCATCGCCCCCTCCCCGACCGGTGGGCTCGTCCTGCAGCGCGACCGCGAGGCCGCACCGGGCAGCCTCCACGTGCTGGGCCACTCCCGGCAGGCCTGGACGAACCGGATCGGGTTCCTGGCCTTCCTCTCGGTGCTGCTGGGGGTGACCGTCCACGGTGGCCTTCGCTACGCGCTGCGGCGGAAGCGGGGGCACGTCGAGCACGCGACCGGGGAGAAGGAGTACGTCTTCGGTCGCTACGAGCGGCTCTGGCACTGGACGATGGCAGTGACCGGCATCGTCCTCATCGTCACCGGGCTCGAGGTGCACGGTACCGGGAAGTGGGCCCTGATGAGCCTGCCGACGGCGGTGGCGATCCACAACGCCTTCGCCGTCATCCTCGTCGTGAACGGCTTCCTGGCGCTCTTCTACCACCTGACCACCGCCGCGATCCGGAACTTCATCCCGCATCCCCGCGGATTCGTGGCCAGGGCGCTCGAGCACATGACCTACCAGGCGCGCGGGATCTTCTACGGCGAGTCACACCCGAGGAACGCCGCCGGCCAGAAGCTCAATCCGTTGCAGCAGGTGACCTACCTGGCTCTGCTCAACGTGCTCTTCCCGCTCCAGATCGTCACCGGTGCGCTCATCTGGGCTGTGGGCAAGTGGCCGGCCGTGGCCAGCGCCGTGGGCGGGCTCCACCACGTCGCCCCGGTCCACAACCTCGGCGCCTGGCTCTTCCTCACCTTCTTCGTCCTGCACGTCTACCTGGTCTCGACGGGGCGCACGCCCACCGACCACCTGAAGTCGATGATCACCGGCTACCAGCACGTCGAAGCCGACGGGACCGAGCCGGAAGGAGCCGAGTCATGAGCACGAACCGTGAACCCAGGCCGTACGCCAACCCCTACGTCGCCGGAACGCTGCTCGGCGTCGTCCTCTTCCTGAGCCTCTACGTCACGGGAGGTGGGCTGGGCGCGTCGGCGGCCATGAGCCGCGTGCAGACCGGCGTCCTCGATCTCCTCGCTCCCGGCCACGTGGACCGGGTGGCGTACTTCGCCGAGATGGCCGGTGGATCCCGGAACCCGTGGGCCCACTACGCCGTCTACATGCTGGTGGGCACGGTCCTGGGCGGGTTCGTCTCCGGACTGGTGAACCGCAGGGTGAAGCTCGAGACCCGCAAGGGACCGCGGATCTCCGTCCAGGCCCGCTGGGGCTTCGCGCTGCTCGGCGGCCTCATCATGGGCTACGGCGCCCGGATGGCGCGAGGCTGCACGTCGGGCCAGGCGCTCTCCGGCGGCGCGGTGCTCTCGGTGGGGAGCTGGGCCTTCGCCATGGCGGTCTTCGCGAGCGCCTACGCGGTGGCGTGGTTCTTCCGCCGACTCTGGACCTGAGCTTCACCGGGAGACGACCATGGCACCCTTCGACCTCGCTGCTTCCCTCGGTCCCGTCGCCTACGCGCTGGTGTTCGGCGCCATCGGCTTCGGGTTCGGCGCCGCCCTCGAGATGGGCGGCTTCGGAGACACGCGGAAACTCGCCGGCCAGTTCTACTTCCGGGACATGACGGTCCTCAAGGTGATGTTCACCGGGATCGCCGTCGCCGCGGTCCTGGTGGCGCTCGCGACCTCCTTCGGCCTCCTCGACATGACCCGCGTCTTCGTGAACCCGACCTACCTGTGGCCCGGCATCGTCGGCGGGCTGATCATGGGCGTCGGCTTCGTCATCGGCGGCTTCTGCCCGGGGACGTCGCTGGTGGCCGCGTCGACCCTCAAGGTCGACGGGATGCTCTTCCTCCTGGGCGCGCTCGTCGGCGTCTGGCTCTTCGGAGAGACCGTCTCGAGCTTCCAGGGGTTCTGGCTCTCCTCGTACATGGGGCGATTCACCCTGGCCGACTGGCTCGGACTGCCGCTCGGCGTCACCGTCCTCCTCGTCGTGGTCATGGCGGTGGCCCTCTTCTGGGCCGGCGACCTGGCCCAGCAGCACTTCGGCCAGAAGCGTCCGTGGGCCGAGGTCGTGAAGGGGCCCGGACGCGGTTGGCAACTCCTCGCCGGCTCGCTCGTCGGCGCGAGCCTGTTCCTGGTGGTCCGCGGCCAGCCGGATCCCGAGGCCAGGTTCGCCCGGATGGGACCTGAGGTGCGGAGGTCGGTGGAGGAGCGCACGATCTACGTGGACCCGGCCGAGGTGGTCGCCCTCCGGAAGGACATCGGGGTTCAGGTCGCCATCCTCGATCTCCGCGACGAGCGCGACTTCAACCTCTTCCACGTCGGCGGGTCCCGCCGCGCCACGCTCGCCGAACTGGAAAGCCAGGAGCGGTTGAAGCACCTCCTCGACCAGCCACCCACCACCGTCACCTTTCTCCTCGGGACCGGCGAGGCGGCGGCGCTTCCCGCCTGGAGGCGACTCACCGCGCAGGGGGTGCCGAACCTCTACGTGATCGAAGGGGGCGTGAATCGCTGGCTGGAGCGCTACCCGGTGGATGCCTGCGTCGCCGAGCGGGTGGGGAGGGTGGACGGGCGCGACGAGCCGGCCTGGCGGTTCCTCTACGCCACGGGGAGCACACAGCCGGCCGCGTGGCCGGAACTGAGCGCCTCCCGGGACTTCCGGTCACCCTGCGCAGCCCCCGCCGCCGCGAGTCACGACGACGCGCACCAGGCGCGGTCCTGGCCCGCCCACGCCTACACGAGGCGGGTGAAGCTCAAGTCGAAGGCGGCCGTCAAGGGCGGCTGCGGGTAGCGCGGGGGGGAGAATTCCCGGCAATGTCGAACCCCCCCGGGGGGTTCCTGGCTCTTGCTGCCCGTGACCCCCATTCGAGTCGGCGCGGCATCTCTTCTCATCGTTCTCGTCTCCCTCTCCTCCGCCTCCGCCTCCGAGGGCGTCCGGATCGAGGACGCCATCCGGTCGGCCTGGCGGGAAAACCCCGCTCTGGCGGCCGGAAGCCACCAGGTCGCCGCTGCCCGTGCCGACGCGAAGGCTGCGCGCGACGGCCACTGGCCCACGCTCTCGGTGACGGCCAAGGGCATCGGGACGAGCGAGCCGGTCGGCGTCTTCGGCATCAAGCTCAACCAGGCGCGGATCACCCTCGAGGACTTCAATCCCGCCACGCTCAACAATCCCGCCGCGGTGACCGGCATCGGCCTCGGCGCCGGGATCGTCGTGCCCATTTGGATGGGAGGGCGCATCCTGGCCGGCCAGCACGCCGCCGAGGCGCAGGCCGACGCCGAGGCGAGCACGCAGTCCCGCCGCCGCGAGGAGATGGCGCTCGCGGTCGTTCAGGCCTACTTCGGCGCCCAGGTCGCGGAGCAGGGAGTGCGGTACGCCGACGACGTGCTCGCGCAGGCCAGGGAGACGGAGCGGTTCGTCCGGGAGCGGAACAAGCAGGGGCTCGCGCTCGACGCCGACGTCGACCGGACCGTGGCCTTCCGCGCCCAGGCCGAGGCGGAGCGGGCCGCCGTGCTCCAGCAGGTCTCCTCTGCCCGCTCGGCGTTGGCCATGCTCACCGGGCTCGACCCGTCGAGGTCCACGCTGGCGACCCCGGTGGAGCCCGCCCTTGCCCTCCCGCCGGTGCCCGTCGCCACCCTCGAGGCCGGGAGCCCGGCGCACCAGGACGGACGCCCGGACGTCGTGGCCGCCCGCCTGCGTGCGCTGGCCGCGGAGGAGTTCGTCGGCGTCTCGAAGGGGTCGCTCCTCCCGTCGGTCTTCGCCGTGGCCGGGGTCGACACCCTCCGCTCCTCCTGGACCCAGGGAGGCACCTGGTGGTCGGCGGCGCTCGTGGTCCGCTGGGAGTTCGGCGCGTCGAGCCTGGGAGGCATGGATGCGGCCGAGTCCCGGTCCGCCGCCGCCGCATCCGCGGCGCGCTGGCAGGAGGTCCAGGCGACCCGGGAGGTGGAGGAGGCCCGGCAGGCGGTCGCCACCGCCGCGGCCCGCGTGCGCGCTGCCCGGGAGGCGGTGACCGCCTCGGAGTCGGCCCGCACCCTTCGCATGGCCCGTTACCGGCAGGGGCTCCTGCCCCTCTCGGATCTCCTCGACGCCGAATCCGCGCTGGCGGGAGCGAGAACGCTCCTTCTCCGGAGCCTCTTCGAGACCCGCATCGCCCGCGCGCAGCTCGAACTCGCGATGGGCCTACCCGTGGAAGGAGTCCAGTCGTGAAGACCTACAGGAATCTCAGCCTCCGCCTCGTTGCGGCACTCGCCCTCTCGTCGTCCGCGATGCTCGCCGCCGCTGCCGAGTCGCCCGCCAGGACCCCGGGGGACGGGCCCGTCCAGGTCCGTCTCGCCAGGACCGAGGATCCGGGCGACGGAGCCTGGGTCGCCGCGAGGCTCGCGGCTGCCCGCAGCGCGACCCTGTCCACCCGGATCTCGGCCACGGTGCTCGAGGTGCTCGTCGAGGAAGGGGCCAGGGTGACGCAGGGGCAGCTGCTCGTCCGGCTCTCCGACGCCGACGTGCGCGGGCAGCTCGACGCCGCGGAGACCGCGCTCCAGAACGCGACGGCCTACGAGCGACGGATCACCGAGCTCGTGGCCACCCGCGCCGCCACCCCCGTCGAGCTGGAGCAGGCCCAGGCCCAGCGGGCCCAGGCAGCGGCCGTCGTCGCCGGGGCGAAGGCCACCCTCGGCTACGCTCAGCTGCGGGCCCCGTTCGCCGCGACGGTCCAGGCCCGCCGGGTGAGCGCGGGCGACCTGGTTGGCCCGGGCCAGCCCATTCTCGAGCTCGAGGGCGGAGCCCTCGAACTCCAGGCGACCCTGTCGGACGCTGAGGCACGGGGGCTCGCCATCGGCCAGCGCGCGCGCTTCACCGCGAACGGCGTGACCGGCGAGGCCGAGATCACCGCGCTCACCCCGGGCGGCGACGCGCTGACCCACCGGCGCAGCCTGCGGGCCCGGGTGCTCGGCATGGGCGATGGGCTTCGCAGCGGAACCTTCGCCCGGCTGGAGGTCCCGGGCGCGGCGCCGTCGCGGGCGGCGTGGATTCCGCGCTCGGCGCTGGTCGAGCGCGGCGACCTGATGGGGGTCTTCCTGGCCAAGGACGGCAAGGCGGTCCTCCGCTGGCTGGCGCTCGGCGAGCCCGTCGGGGACCGCGTCCCCGTCCGCGCGGGGCTCGAGCCCGGCGAGGCCGTGATCGACGCCCCCGGCGCACTCAGGGACGGCCAGCGGATCGAGGTGGTCCGTGGAGGGTAACGGGGAGGGGAACGAGAAGGGCGGCCGGCGCCTCGGGCTCGCCGGCCGGGTGGCGAAGGCCTTCCTCCGGTCGAAGCTGACGCCGCTCATCGTGGTGGCGTCGATGGTGCTCGGCCTGGCGGCCGTGGCTCTCACGCCGCGCGAGGAGGAGCCGCAGATCATCGTTCCCATGGTCGACGTCATCGTCGGTTACCCGGGCGCCAGCCCCGCCGAGGTGGAGGCCCAGATCACCACGCCGCTGGAGCGGCGCCTCTGGGGGCTCACCGGCGTCGAGTACCTGTACAGCACGAGCGTCCCCAACGCGGCGATGTTCACGGTGCGGTTCAAGGTGAACGAGCCGCTCGAGGCGAGCCTGGTGAAGGTCAGCCAGGAACTGCTGGCCCACCCGGAACTGCTCCCCTCCGGCGCCATGCAGCCGGTCGTCCGGCTCCTCTCGATCGACGACGTCCCGTTCCTCACCCTGACGCTCCACGGTCCGGCACGCCCCGCGGGCGAACTGCGCAAGCTGGCCGACGAGGTGGCGCGCGAGATCGCCGGAGTTCCGCTCACCGCCAACGTGGGCGTCCTCGGCGGCGCGCGCCGCACCGTGCGCATCGAGCCCGACCCGGCCCGGATGCGGACCCTCGGCGTCTCGGTCGCCGAGATCGATCCCGTCCTGCGGGGCGCCCACGTACAACTCCCGGCTGGGGCCCTCGTCGACGGGAACCAGCGGCTCGTCGTGGAGGCGCGCGGGCAGGTGCTCGCCGCGACCGAGCTCCGCCGGACGGTGGTCGCGACCCGCGGGGGGCGCCCCATCTACCTGGAGGACGTGGCCCGGGTGACCGACGGTCCCGAGCCCGAGCCGCCGGTGGTCCTCACCGCGTCGCGGGGAGGGGAGGGGTTCGAGCCCGCCGTGACCATCGTGGTGGCCAAGCGCGCCGGCACCAACGCCACCGAGCTCGCCGAGCGAGTGGGGGAGAAGGTGAACGCCCTTCGCGGCACGCTCATCCCGTCCGACGTCGTCGTCTCCACGACGCGGAACTACGGAGAGACCGCAGGGGACAAGTCGAACGAGCTCATCGAGCACCTGCTCATCGCCACCCTGTCGGTGATCGCGCTCATCCTGCTCGCCATGGGGTGGCGCTCAGCCCTCGTCGTAGCCGTGGCCGTCCCGGTCACGCTGGCCCTCACGCTGCTCCTCACCTACCTGCTCGGCTACACGCTGAACCGCGTCACCCTCTTCGCCCTCATCTTCTCCATCGGCATCCTCGTCGACGACGCCATCGTGGTGGTCGAGAACATCCACCGCCACCTCTACCTGCCCGGTCCGCGCCGCTCCTTCGCGCGGATCGTCGTCGAGGCGGTGGACGAGGTCGGGAATCCCACCATCCTCGCCACCTTCGCCGTCATCGCCGCCATCCTGCCCATGGCCTTCGTGCGCGGGCTCATGGGCCCCTACATGCGCCCCATCCCCATCGGCGCCAGCCTGGCGATGATCTTCTCGCTCGCCATCGCCTTCGTGGTGAGCCCGTGGATGGCCATGAAGGTATTCCGCAAGGAGGCCCACCTGCCCGAAGTGGACGACTCCGGGCTCCACCCCGGTGACCCGGCGCGCGACGCGCCGGAGCCCGTGGCCGACGATCCCTCGGCCCACCCCGAGACCCGCCCCGAGACCTGGACGACGCGCGCCCACCGGAAGATCACCCGGTGGCTGCTCGGCTCGTCCGGCGCGCGCTGGCTCTTCCTGGCGGCGATGCTGGTCCTGCTGGCCGGTGCCGGGGCGCTCGTCGGGTTCGGCGTCGTGAAGGTGAAGATGCTTCCCTTCGACAACAAGAGCGAGTTCCAGGTGCAGCTCGACCTGCCCGCCGGGACGCCCCGGGAGAACGCGCTCGCCCTGGGACAGGCGGTGGCCCGCCGGGTCCTGGAGGAGCCCGAGGTGAAGGACGTCCAGGTCTATTCGGGGGTGGCCGCCCCCTTCACCTTCGTCGGCATGGTCCGGCACAGCTTCCTCCGCGATGCGGCGGAGCAGGTGGACATCCAGGTGACGCTGGTGCCGAAGGGGAAGCGCAAGGCCCAGAGCCACGCCGTGGTGATGCGCATCCGGCCGGCCCTCGAGTCCATCGCACACCCCGCCGGTGCGCGCATGAAGCTCGTCGAGATCCCCCCCGGGCCGCCGGTGCTCGACACGGTGGTGGCCCAGGTCTACGGCCCGAGCGCCGCGGAGCGGATCCGGCTCGCCGGGCAAGTGCGCGAGGCCTTCCTCTCGACCGAGGGGCTCGTGGACGTCGACTCGACGCTCAATCCCACGGCGCCCAGGCTGCTCCTCATCGTGGACCGGGAGAAGGCGTCCCTCCACGGCATCTCGACGGCGGCCGTGGTCCAGACCCTCGCCGCCGTGGGCTACGGGGCGCAGCTCGGCACCTTCCGGGCCGGACGCGGCGGGCAGCTCGTGCCCATCGTCCTCCAGCTCTCCCCGGCGCAGCGCGCACAGGCGGGGCAGCTGCTGCAGTTGACCGTCCCCGGGATGCGCGGTCCCGTTCCCCTCTCGGAACTCGTCCGGCAGGAGGAAGGTCGCGAGGAGGCGGCCATCTTCCACGAGAACCTCATGCCGGTGTCCTACGTCTTCGGGGACCTGGCCGGGAGAGTCGAGAGCCCCGTCTACGCCCTCGCGGCGCTGAACCGGAAGCTCGACGCGCTCCGGAGCGCCAGCGGGGACACTGTCCCGCGCCTGGGGCTCTCGCATCCCCTGCAGACGGAGCAGCCCGTCATCAAGTGGGACGGGGAGTGGCACATCACCCTCGAGGTCTTCCGCGACCTCGGGCTCGCCTTCGCGGCGGTGCTGGTCCTCATCTACGTGCTCGTGGTGGGATGGTTCGAGAGCTTCCTCGTCCCGCTCGTCATCCTCGTCCCCATCCCCCTGTCCCTCATCGGCATCCTCCCGGCGCACTGGCTGGTGGGGACGTTCTTCACGGCGACGAGCATGATCGGCTTCATCGCCGGCGCCGGCATCATCCTCCGGAACAGCATCATCCTCGTGGACTTCATCGAGCTGAAGCTGAGGGAGGGCATGCCGCTCGCACTGGCCGTGGAGGAGGCGGGGGTGGTGCGCTTCCGCCCCATGCTGCTCACGGCCGCGGCCGTCATGGTGGGGAGCGCCGTCATGCTGGCGGACCCGATCTTCCAGGGCCTGGCCGTGAGCCTCATGGCGGGGCAGCTGGTGGCGACCCTCCTGTCGCGCCTGGCCGTGCCCGTCCTCTACTTCCTGGTCGCCCGCCGCGGCAGGGCTGCCGAGCTGCAGCGGGAGGGCGCCATCGCCAGGGACGCCGCGTGACCATGACCCAGGCGGCGCCTACTTCTTGCCCTGGCCGGACCAGGCCGGAACGCCCCTGGCGTCCCGGAGGACGAGGGTGGTCGTGCCACGGGTCACGGTCTCGGCGATGATGGCCGGCTTGCCCTCGAAGGTGATCCGGGAGCCCTTCACCGTGATCTGGTCACCCTGGGCGAACTTCACCGTCTGCTTGTCCACCCAGAAGTCGGGACCCAGGTGAACGGGGATCTCGCCCTCGGCGGTCCTCACCAGGAGGTGGACTCCGGAGTGGCCCATGCCCCGGTCGATCCGCGACTCGCCCACGATCGTTCCGGTGACCGTCACCACGGTGGCCGGATCGTACAGGCGCATCGCCCCGGGGCCCTTGCCGGGGGGAGGACCGCCCTGGGCAAGGGAAAGGGCGGGAAGGGCGAGCAGGAGAGCCAGCAGGGTCGTCTTCTTCATTGGATGCCTCCGGGTGGGGAACGTAGCGCGTTCCCTCTCCAACCCGCGGGCACCGGATTCGTTCGCAGGTGCGACACCTTGCCGCAGCGCCCCTCACATCCCGGCGAAGAGCATCCCCTGGGTGAGGATGACGATCCCGAACCCAACGAGCAGGAGCCCCGAAACCCAGCGCACCGCGACCGGGTGGGCGGAGACCAGCCTGACCCGCTGGCGCAGCGCCTGTGAACCGTAGCCCACCGCGAGCATGGGGACCGCGAAGCCGAGGGAGTAGACGAGCAGCAGCCCGACCCCGGTCGTCATCGATCCCTTCGAGGCCACGAGGGCGAGGACGCCCGAGAGCATGGGGCCGACGCAGGGGATCCACACGAGGCCGAGCGTGAGCCCGAGGAGCAGGCCGGACCAGCGGCCGCTGCCTCCGGCCTGGATCCGGTTCACCCAGGTGAATTTCTTGAAGAGGTTCACGTCGGCCAGCAGCAGCAGGCCGAAGGCGACGACCATCGCTCCGAAGACCTTCTCGAGCGCCGGGAGGACCGGCCCCACCACGCTCCCGAAGAGGCTCGTCACCACGCCCATGAGGACGAAGCTCACGGCGATGCCGGCGACGATCAGGGCGGGGCGGGTGCGGTGGTCCTCGGCGGTGCCCGCCAGGATGATGGGGAGAACCGGGAGCACGCACGGGCTCGCGACGCTGGCGAGCCCGGCGCCGAAGGTCAGCGCGAGCGAGGACAGTCCCACGTCCATGGCGATCAGTTCTGGACGAGCTGACGGATCTGGGTGGCCGACTGGATCCCCGGCGTGGCCCGCCGGATCTCCTTGCCGGAGGCGTCGGTGACGATCAGGGTCGGCAGGGCGCGGATGCCGTACTGCTGAAATTTGGAGACGTCGCCTGGAACGTTGGTGCGGAAGTAGACGACCTCGGCCTTGCCCTTCAGTTCCGGAGCCATCTCCTTGAGAATGCGGTCCTGCATCTGACAGGGCGCTCCGCCGGGATTCATGAAGAAGACCAACCGGGGAAGGGCGGCCGTCCGGGTGGAGGCCGTGGTCGCCGGGGCGGGACGGGGAGCGTCGGCCATGACGGCGGGGGCGACGGCGGCGAGGGCGACGGCCAGGACGGACAGGCGGAAGGGGCGCGAAAGGGTCATGGATCTTGGAGCCCCGCCGGCCCGGAAGGGTTCGCTCCATCCGGACGTCACCCGTGCAGGTTCGACCTTGCGACGATCCACACCACCAGGGCGGCCAGGATCGCCAGCAGCGCAACCGACCAGGTCGCGATCCGCCGCTGGAAGGGCGGCAGCGGCCAGGCCAGGCTGGGGATGGACCGGAAGGGCATGAGCACCCCCACGCTGGCCCCGGTGATGCTCCCGCCGAGGAGCGCGCCGTAGAGCGGGTATCCCACCCAGTGGTACTCGCGCTGGAGCAAGCAGAACGGGCAGTGGTGGGTGGGGAGTTCGTACACGTAGGGTGAAAGCCATGAGACCACCGCGGCCAGCCCGGCGGGCAGGAGGAGCGCCGAGAGGCCGCCCAGGATCCAGCCGCCCCGCCCCGTCCTGCGGAAGAGCAGGCCCGCACCGATTGCGCCGGCCAGGAGCCCGCCGAAGGCGCCCCCCGCGATGCGCGGGGAGAGGCCCGCCAGGTCCGAGCCCAGGCCGCGCCCGCCGGCCCCGAAGAGGCTGCCGCAGCAGGAGGTGATCACCTCCGGCTTCAGATCCAGGAAGTAGGCGGCTCGCCCCGCCATCTCGAGGAGCAGGATCGGGACCAGCGCCAGCAGGAAGCCGTACTTGAACCGGACCAGCGGGTAGTCGTGCCCGAGCGCGTCGGCGCGGTTCACCACGAGCCAGAT
>CAIQRS010000018.1 GCA_903874275.1 uncultured Anaeromyxobacter sp. | reverse complement strand
CCGCGCCCGCTCCTCGGCCTCGGCCCGGGCGAGCAGGGGAGGGCTCCAGGTGATCCGGAGCCCCTCGGGTCCGGCCGAAGCGATCGCCGACGCGGTACCGGCAGGGGGAGCCTTCTCCTCGTCACCTTGAGTGAACGTCACCCGGTGCTCGACCCGGGCCCGGACGGCGGTGGTGGCGGGCAGGCGCGCGAGGGCCCCCACCAGCTGGGCCAGCGGGTCGGGCGGCGCCGGTGCGGAGGACGGAGGCGGCGCGATGGTGCCAGGCGGGGCGGCGAGGGCCAGGAGCAGGAGCGCGGCGGGGAAGACCATGCCTCCGGTCCTAACGCCAGCCTGGCCGGATGCTCACCGCTGGTGTCCGAGCCTCACCTCGACGGGCCCGGGTTGATCGATGACGGCGAGCATCTCCCTCGCCGGCCTGGCGACGCCGAGCAATGAAGGCCCGGTGGGGTGGCTGGTGGGGGTGCAGGCGGCGGCGAGAAGCAGGGCGGCGACGGCGAGGTGACGACCGGGCATGGCGAACGGCCTCCTTGTGGGGCTGATCTATCCAGTCACCCTCGTATGGAAAAGAGCAAAGATGGCATGGCATCATGCATCCATGGATATCTCCTGGGACGAGGTGAAGCTCTTCCTCGCGGTGGCCGAGGAGGGGAGCGTGAGCGGCGCCGCCCGGAAGCTGCGGATGGCCCAGCCGACCTTGAGCCGGCGGCTGGCCACGCTGGAGCGCGCGGTGGGCGAGTCGCTCTTCCGCCGCAGCGCCGCGGGCGCGGCGCTCACCGCGGCCGGGGAGCGGATGCTTTCGCCGGCGCGGCGCATGGCCGAGTGGGCCGGCGAGGTGGGGCGGGCCGCCGAGCCGACCGACCGGGGCCCGCAGGGGCTGGTGCGGATCACGGCGCCGCCGCTGGTGGCCCACGACTTCCTGGCCCCGTTCGCCGGCTGGCTGGCCCGCCAGCACCCCGGGTTGCGCCTCGAGGTGCTGGCCACCATGCAGCACCTCGACCTGGTCCGCGGCGAGGCCGACCTGGCGCTGCGGATGCGGCCGCCCAACCAGCCCGATCTGAAGCTCGTCTGCACTCTGGAGACGGCCAACGCGGTGCACGTGTCCCCGGCCCTGGCGCGCAAGCTGCCGCGCCGGCCCAAGCTGAGGGACCTGCCCTGGATCGCATGGGCGCCCCCGTACCAGGACCTTCCACCCAACCCGCAGCTGGCCGAGCTCGTCCCGGGCTACACGCCGGCCTTCACCTCCGACCAGATCCTGGTCCAGCAGGCGGCCGCCGAGGCGGGCGTGGGGGCGATGGTCCTGCCGCGGCTGCGCCACCGCTTCTCCCGCCCCAGCGCGCTGGTGCCGCTCGACGTCGACCTCGGCCCCTTCGCCCGCGGCGCGCTGCACCTGGTGGCGGCCCGGTCGGCGCTCGACATCCCGCGCATCCGGCTGCTGGCCCAGCTCGTCGAGACCGAGCTGGCAAGGGTCGAGCGGACGTGACGGGGGCGGGCCAGGGGCGCGCCATCGGACGGCCGCTCCGCGTCCCGTCGGTCCGGAACCCGGACGGTCCAGGCACCGATCGCCGCCGACCTTCCGGGCATCGTCCCGGCGCGATCCGTGCTTCCCATGTCCATCATGTTGACAGATGTACGGGTGCGCGACATATGAAACGTTGGACGGCGAGGGAGGTCCTCGCGCGGATCACCGCGCTCGGAGGCGAGGTCGTGCGGCAGAGAGGGTCACACATCCGTGTCCGGTGCGGCGGCTGCTTCACCACGGTCCCGGACCACGGGCCGCACGAACTGCCCATCGGCACGATGCGGGCCATCGAGCGGGATCTGGAGCCGGCCCTCGGGGCCAGCTGGCTCCGCGATTCTCATTGAGGAGGAAGCCATGCGCCGATTCAAGGTGACCTACGAGCGGGACGGAGGAGGGTGGTGGATCGCCCGGATCGGGTCCGTCCGGGGTGTTCACAGCAACGGTCGCACGATCGCCGAGGCGCGCCGGCGGGTCCGGGAAGCCCTCTCGCTCGCGCTTGGCGAAGCGATCGCCGTACGAGCCGAATTCGTCGACGACGTCCACCTGCCGGCGGCCCTACGGTCCCGGATCGAGGACTACAGGCGCGTCCGTGCCACCGAGCGACTGGCTCGCGAGGAAGCTCACGAGGCGGCCAGGTTGCTCGCCCCCGCGCTGGTCAGGAAGCTCGGCCTGAGCACCCGGGACGTGGGAGAGCTTCTCGGACTGTCCCACCAGCGCGTCCACCAGCTCGCCCAGAGGTAGGATCGGCCATGCCCATCAAGGCCTCCCGCATCGACGCCTGCATCGGCTGGATGGCCGAGGGGAAGAGCCGGAACTGGAAATGCGAGAAGTGCTGACGCGCCGCGCCCCGGCCCGGCTTATGCTCCGGGCCTCTCACGGAGGGAAACGCGCATGGGCCAGTTCATACAGTTTGGCGAGCAGAAGGAGGGGTACGCGATCCCCGTCCTCAACGAGCGGGAGATCCGGGCAGCGGCCGGGATCCTCTTCGTCCTCATGTTCCTGGCGATCCTCCTGGTGATCCTCAAGGGCAACTTCGTACCTCTCAAGTTCGCCGCCACCATCTTCCTCGTCGACATCGTGATCCGCACCTTCGTCAACCCGCGCTTCTCGCCCACTCTCATCCTGGGGCGGATGATCGTCCGGAACCAGGTGCCGGAGTACGTCGGCGCCCCGCAGAAGCGGTTCGCCTGGTTCATCGGCACGGGGCTGGCGACGGTGATGTTCGCGCTGCAAGTGGTGGCCAACACCTACGGCCCGATCACCGGGCTCATCTGCCTCACCTGCCTGGTCTTCCTCTTCTGCGAGTCGGCGTTCGGCATCTGCCTGGGGTGCAAGGTCTACCCGCTCTTCCACCGGGGGCCGGTGCAGCACTGCCCCGGCGAGGTCTGCACGCCGGCGGAGCGGCAGGAGATCCAGCGGGTCTCTCGGCCCCAGGTCCTGGTGCTGCTCGGGTTCGCGCTCCTGGTCGTCGTCGGCGTGCGCCTCCTCGCCGACACCTACCGGGAGCCGCCGCGGCCGCTCTTCGCACCGCCGGCCGAGACGCGCCCGCGCTGAGGGCTCCGCCCTACCCGCGGGCCAGGTCCGTGCCCAGCTTCACCACGAGTGCCAGGACCACCAGCAGCACCACCCAGCGCACCAGCCGGTCGCCGCCCCGCACCGCCAGGTGCGCCCCGGCCAGACCGCCGGCGAACTGCCCGGCCGCCATGGGGAGCGCCACGTTCCAGGCCACGAGGCCGCGGGACGCGAAGAGGGCCACCGCGGCGAGGTTGGAGGCGAAGTTCACCACCTTGGCGTCGGCCGAGGCCTCGCGCATCCCGGCGCCGAAGAAGATCACGAAGGCGAAGATGAGGAAGGTGCCGGTCCCGGGGCCGAAGAAGCCGTCGTAGGCCCCGATGACGAGCGCGATGGAGGCGGCCACGGCGAGCGAGCGGTGGGCGTTGGGCCGGGGACCGGCGGGCGTGGCTGGCCGGAAGGTCAGCACGACCGCCACCACGACGAGGAGACCCAGGACCATCGGACGCAGGAGGGTCGGCGGCACGAGCAGCACCAGCGCCGCGCCACCCAGCGACCCGAGCAACCCCGCCGGGAAGGTGACCCGCGCCACCCGCCCGTCCACGAGTCCTGCCCGCGCGAAGCGGAGCAGCGCCGCCCCCGAGCCCCAGACGCTCTGCCCCTTGTTGGTGCCGAGGGCCAGCGCGGGCGGGAGCCCGGCGGCGAGCAGCGCCGGCAGCGTGATGAGGCCGCCCCCGCCGGCGATGGCGTCCACCGTCCCGGCCACGAAGGAGGCCACGACGAGGAGCGCGATGGTGGGGAGGGAGACGTCCAAGCGCGGCGCAATCTACCAGCAGTGGACGACCTGGATCGACCGGCTCCGTCAGTCCTCCGACTTCGACGCTGGCGCGGTCCCGGCGACGAGCGGCCCGCCGTAGGTCTCGGCCATGAGGTGCGAGGAGACGATGAAGTCGGCGGTGGCGCGGTTGCAGGCGGTGGGGATGTTGTAGAGGACCGCGATGCGGAGCAGCGCCTTCACGTCGGTGTCATGGGGCTGCGGCTCGAGGGGATCCCAGAAGAAGATGAGCACGTCGAGCTTGCCCTCGGCGATGAGCGCCCCGAGTTGCTGGTCGCCGCCCAGCGGACCGGAGAGCAACCGGTGCACGTCGAGCCCGAGCCGGCTGTGGATGAGCTTGCCGGTGGTTCCGGTCCCGAGGAGCTCGTGGCGGGACAGGGTGCCCTGGTTGAAGCGGGCCCAGTCGAGCAGGTCCTCCTTCTTGTTGTCGTGGGCCACCAGCGCGACGCGCTTGCGGACCTCCATGGAGGGTGCTGCGGCCTTCAGCGTGGCGGTCATGCGGGGGATCATGTCCGGGATTGGGTTCCCGTGCATGGCGATCCCGGTACGGATCTGTAGACTCCCCGGGTGCGCATCCGCCTCCTCTCGGTCGGCAAGGACCGGTCCGGCCTCTACGCCCCGGCGGTGGAGGAGTACGCGAAGCGCATCTCCCGCTTCGTGAAGTTCGCCGTCGAGGAGGTGCCGGAGGCCCGCAAGGCGGCCGGGACCCCGCGGGCCCGGGACGAGGAGGGGGCCTCGCTCCTCGACCGCATCGCCGACGGCGAGCGCGTGGTCCTGCTCGACGAGCGGGGCAAGGAGCACGAGAGCCTCGCCTTCGCCCGCCGGGTCGGCGCCTGGGTGGAGGGAGCCCGGGACGTGACCCTCGTCATCGGCGGCTCCGACGGCCACGGTGACGCGGTGCGGGCCCGTGCCGCCGAGACCCTCTGCCTCTCCCGCCTCACGCTGGCCCACCGCCTGGCCCGGCTCGTGCTCCTCGAGCAGATCTACCGGGCCTTCACCATCCTGCGCGGAGAGCCATACCATAAGTGAATTCCTCGCCCCGGGCGGGCGGCTGGCCCGGGTCTGGCAAGGTCCCGGCGAGGGAACCCGTGAGTTCCCTTGAAGCCCCGGCGGCCGTCGCCTAGGCTCTTCCTTCCATTCCGGGCGCGCCCGCCGCGCCGAGCGAGGTTCAATTGCCCAAGGTGAAGCCCGTCCTCCTCGTCGTCCTCGACGGCTGGGGAATCCGCGTCGAGCGAGAAGCCAACGCCATCGCCCTGGCCGGCACGCCGAACATGGACGCGCTGGTCAAGGAATACCCTTCGACCGCGCTGCGGACCTCTGGTCTCGCCGTCGGACTTCCCGACGGGCAGATGGGCAACTCCGAGGTCGGCCACACCAACCTGGGCGCCGGCCGGATCGTCTACCAGGACCTGGTGCGCATCAACCGGTCCATCGAGGACGGATCCTTCTTCCAGATCCCGGCCCTGCTCGAGGCGGTTCGCAAGGCCAAGGCGGCGGGCGGCGCGGTCCACCTCATGGGGCTCGTCTCCGACGGAGGGGTGCACAGCCAGGAGGGGCACCTCCTGGCGCTCCTCGAGCTGGCCCGGCGCGAGGGCGTCGCCAAGACCTACGTGCACGCCTTCCTCGACGGACGCGACACCCCGCCCAAGAGCGGCCTCGGCTACGTGCAGGTCCTCGAGAACCGCATGAAGGAGAAGGGCTACGGCAAGGTGGCCACGGTCATGGGGCGCTTCTACGCCATGGACCGCGACAAGCGCTGGGACCGGGTGAAGGAGGCCTTCGACGCCATGGTCCGCTCGCAGGGATTCAAGGCCACCTCGGGCGTGAACGCGGTGGAGCAGGCCTACGCCCGCGGCGAGACCGACGAGTTCGTGAAGCCCACCGTGGTGGTGAACGGGGGAGGGGAGCCGGTGGCGCGCGTGAAGGACGGCGACGCCCTCGTCTTCTTCAACTTCCGCGCCGACCGGGCCCGCGAGATCACCCGCGCCTTCATGCAGGCCGACTTCAAGGACTTCGACGCCTCGGCGCGGCCGCGCCTCTCGGCCTTCGCCGGCATGGCCCAGTACGACGAGACCTTCGACCTGCCGTCTGCCTTCCCGCCCGAGCAGCCCAACGAGATCTTCCCGGAGATCGTCTCCCGGGCGGGATTGAAGCAGCTCCGCTGCGCCGAGACCGAGAAGTACGCCCACGTCACCTTCTTCTTCAACGGTGGGCGGGAGACGGTCTTCCCCGGCGAGGACCGCATCCTCGTTCCCAGCCCGCGCGACGTGAAGACCTACGACGAGAAGCCGGAGATGAGCGCCCGCGAGGTCACCGACAAGGTGGTCGAGGCGGTCAAGTCCAGGCGCTACGGCTTCATCCTCGTCAACTACGCCAACCCCGACATGGTGGGGCACACCGGAAGGCTCGACGCGGCGATCCAGGCGGTGAAGGTGGTGGACGGCTGCATCGGCAGGCTCTGGGCGGCGGCCAAGGAGGCCGGCATGGCCCTCCTCGTCACCGCCGACCACGGCAACTGCGAGATGATGGTGGACCCCTTCACCGGCGAGCCCCACACCGCGCACACGCTGGGTCCGGTGCCCTTCATCCTGGCCGACCCCGACCTGCGCGGCGCCAAGCTCCGGCAGGACGGGGTGCTGGCCGACGTGGCCCCCACGGCCCTCCAGATCCTCGGGCTCCCCCAGCCGAAGGAGATGAAGGGGCTCGGACTCCTGGTGAAGTGAGGTGGCCGGGGCGCTTTCGGCCTTCGGCGGGGCGCTCCTCGACCTGGTCTTCCCCCCGCGCTGCCCGGCCTGCGGGGACGACCCAATTGCGCCCTCTCCGTTCTGCGCCATCTGCGACGGGGCCGTGGAGCCCTGGCCGGAGACGCCCGACGGGATCCGGGCCGGCGCGCTCTTCGGGGGGCCCATCGCCGACGCCGTCCACGCCCTCAAGTACGGCGGCCACCCCGAGGCGGCCGGCCCGCTGGGGCGCTGGCTCGCCGGGAGGGTCCAGGTTCCCGAGGGCGCAGCGGTGGTCTGGGTGCCGCTCGGGCGGCGCAGGCTCGTCGAGCGCACCTACGACCAGGCCATGCTGCTCGCCGCGGCCTTGGCCCGGGAGACGGGCCGCCCTGTCCTGCGGGGTGCACTGCATCGGAAGAGGGAGACGCCGCCGCAAGTCGGCCGGGACCGCGCCGCCCGGGCCCGAAACGTGGCCGGGGCCTTCGCCGCCTCGCGGGGCGTGGCCGGGCGCGACCTGGTGCTCGTGGACGACGTGGTCACCACCGGGGCCACCGTGGAGGCGGCGTCGCTGGCGCTCCGGAGCGCGGGGGCCAGGTCGGTGGTCGTCGTGGCGCTGGCCCGGGCGGAGTGAGGGGGCCGCCGGCGATCCGCGGAATTCCCCGGGCGTTCCGGAGGTAGACTCCCCGCGTGCCGGCATTCGCCCTCCTCCTCCCCCTGGCGCTCCTCGCCGCCGGGCCGCCACTTCCCGTGGCCGCGCCCGATCCGCAACTGGCCGCATACGAGCAGGCCTCGGCCGAGCTTCGCCGCCGCCTCGCCGACCCCGCCGCCATCGCGCCGCTGGTCCGGCTCCGGGAGCTCGAGCCGACCCTCTCCGACCTCGGGAAGGCGGCGGCGGTCTACAGGTCCGTCGCCGACGCCCCGCGCGCCCACGCCGAGGTGAGGTCGCTCGCCCGCTGGTACCTGGCCGGAGTCGAGGCGTCCCTCGGGAACCCGGACCGGGCCCGGGCGGAACGGCAGCGGCTCGGGTTCCTCCAGGGCTGGTGGATCGCCGGCCCGTTCGACAACGAGGGGCGGGCTGGATTCGCCCGGGCGTTCCCTCCCGAGGCGGCCATCGACCTCGAGGCCCGCTTTCCCGGCAAGGTGCGCGAGGTGGGGTGGCGGGCGCTCCCGCCCGAGCTCGAGTGGTCCGGCATCGTGAACCTGGGAACGGCGGTCCGGCCGCAGCACGAGGCCGTGGTCTACGCCCTCGCGGTGCCGGAGGTGACCCGGGAGCAGCGGGCCAGGCTCTGGATCGGGGCGAGCGGGGCGGTCCGGGTCTGGGTGAACGGCGTGAAGGTCCTGGAGGACGCCGCCTACCACCCGGCCAGGCTCGACCAGGTGGCGGTGGAGGTCACGCTCCGCAAGGGGCCGAACCGCATCCTCGTGAAGCTGGCCCAGGACCGGGGCGAGATGGCCATCGCGGTCCGGCTCACCGACCTCCGCGGCGCGCCCGTCGCCGTGGCTCCGGCACGGATGCCGCCCTTGCCGCCGCTCCAGGCCGGCCCGGCGCCGCGTCCCGTGGTGGTCCCGTCGCTCGTCTCGGTGCTCTCGGCGCGGGCCGCGAAGGCGAAGGGAGCCGCAGAGGGGAGGGCCCGCATGGACCTCGCCGCCGCGCTGGGGGAGAAGCTGCCCGAGGACCTCGCCGAGCACGCCGCGTCACGCGAGGCGCGCCGGGCGGCCGAGCTCCTGCCGGGCGACGCGGGGGCCCAGCTGCTGGCCGCGCGGCTCGAGGACCAGGACTTGAACCGGCGCCGCGAATACCTCGAGGGGGCGCTCCGCGCCGAGCCGGGGAACCCGGTGGCCCGGCTGGCTCTCGCCGAGGAGGAGCTGCGCCGGGGGAGGGCGCACGAGGCGGTGCGGAGGCTCGGTCCGATCGTCGAAGCCTGGCCGGCATGGGTTGCCCCTCGCGCCACGCTGGCGCAGGCCTGGGAGCAGGTCGGGTACCCGTCGCGCGGGCAGGTGGAGCTCCTGCGGCTCGCCGAGGAGTTCCCCGGCCAGCCCGGCGCCATCGAGCTCGCGGCCCGGACCGCCCGGCAGCTCGACCGGACCGAGGAGGCCATGCGCGGATACCGGAAGCTGCTCTCGCTGCGGGCCGACGACGCCCAGGCCCGGTCGGCGCTGGTGTCGCTGCACCTGCGGCGCGGCGAGCTCGACCAGGTCTTCGCCCAGCTCGACGACGCCGTGCGCCTCTCCCCCGGCGACCCCTTCCTGCGCCTGCGGCGTGCCGACCTGCTGGCCGCCAACGGACGCTCCGAGGAGGCCGAGACCGACTACCTGGCGGCGGCACGGCTGTCGCCCGACGAGGCGGAGGTGCACGAGCGGCGCGGCCGGCAGCTCCTGCGCGACGGGCGACGCAGCGAGGCCCTGGCCGTCCTCCAGCTCGCGCTCGACCTCCGGCCGCAGAGCACCCAGCTGAAGGAGCTCGTCCGGCAGCTCGAGCCGGCGCGGGAGAGGTTCGAGACGCCGTACCTGGTGGACGCCGCCGCGCTCGCGAAGTCCCCTCCGCCCCGGCGGGGCGACGAGGACCTGGCCGTCCTCTCCGAGACCAAGGTGACGCGGGTCCACCCCTCGGGGCTCTCCTCCACCTATCTCCAGCTCGTCGCCCGGGCCTACACGCCCCGCGGCGTCGAGGTGCTGCGCGCCCACCCCATCGGCTACGTTCCGGGGCGTCAGGACATCCGGGTGGAGCGGGCCCGGGTCTGGAAGCCGGACGGGTCGGTGGTGGAGACCCACCAGGAGTCGGACCGCAGCACGAGCGAGCCCTGGTACCGGCTCTACTACGACACCCGGGTGCGGCAGGTGGTGGTGCCGGCGCTCGCGCCCGGCGACGTGCTCGAGCTCTCCTGGCGGGTGGACGACGTGGCCGGCGAGAACCTGCTCTCCGACTACTTCGGCGAGATGGTCTCGTTCGCCGACACGGTCCGCAAGGAGCGCATGGACTACGTGCTGCTCGCCCCGGCCACGCGCCCCATCCACGCCGGCGACCCGGCGCTCCCCCGCCTGTCACGTACGGTGAAAGACCTCCCCGGAGGGATCCGCGAGTACCGCTGGACCGCCACCGACCTGCCGCGCCTCCTGCCCGAGCCGGGCATGCCCGGGCCAGCCGAGTGGTCCGCCGCGGCCCACGCCTCGACCTACGCCTCCTGGGACGACGTGGCCCGGTTCTACGAGGGGCTGGTGCGCGAGCAGCTGCGCCCGGGCCCGGGCGTCCGCGCCGAGTCGGCCCGGATCGTGGCCGAGGTGCGGGCGCGGCCGGGGAACGCCGGCCTGGGGGAGAAGGAGCTGCGCCGAGAGATCGTGAAGGCGGTCTACGGCGAGGTGGTGACCGGGACCCGCTACGTCGGGCTCGAGTTCGGGATCCACGGCTTCAAGCCCTACCCGGTCGAGCAGGTGCTCACCCGGCGCTTCGGCGACTGCAAGGACAAGGCGAGCCTGATGCACGCCCTCCTCGAGGCGGCCGGCATCGACTCGCGCCTCGTGCTGCTCCGCATGCGCCGGCTGGGGAACCTGCCGCCCGCGCCGGCGTCGCTGGCCGTCTTCAACCACGCCATCCTGTACGTGCCGGAATTCGACCTCTGGCTCGACGGCACCGCCACCGGATCCGGGTCGCGGGAGCTCCCCGCCGAGGACCGCGGGGCCACCGTGCTGGTGGTGAATCCCGGCGCTCCGCCGACGTTCCGGACCATCCCCGAGGCCGTCCCCGGCGACGACCGGCTGGCCACCGAGATCCGGGGCGTGCTCTCCGCGGACGGCTCGGCCACCGCCGAGGGATCGACCACGGTCACGGGGGTGCAGGCCCCCGAATTCCGGCGCGGCTACCGGTCGGAGAGCGGCCGCCGGGCCGCGCTGGAGCGCGCCTTCGCCCGCACCTTCCCCGGGCTGCGGGTCGAATCGGTGGAGACGAGCGACCTCTCCAGCATCGAGGACGACGTCACGGTGCGCTTCCGGCTCGCCGTGCCGCGCCTGGCCAGGCCGGACGGCGGCGGCCTCTCCTTCGCCCCGTTCGGCCAGGGGCAGAGCTGGATGGAGAGCTGGGCGCCCCTCTCGGAGCGCCAGCACGACCTCGTCCTCCCGAGCGCCTTCGAGAACCGCTTCGCGCTTCGATGGGAGCTGCCGGCCGGGATGGCCCCCGCCGGCCTGCCCGCGCCGGAGCGGCGCGAGGGCCCCTTCGGCTCCTGGACGGTCTCGCTCCGGGTGGAGGGGAACGTGCTGGTCGCCGACGGTTCACTCCGCGTCACGTCCAGGCGGATCTCCGCGGCCGACTACCCGGCCTTCCGGGAGTTCCTCGCCGGGGCGGACCGCGCGTTCCTGCGCACCGTTCGCCTGGTCGGCGCCGAGGGGAGGAAGCCGTGAGCCAGGCCCGACGCGCCGCCCCGGCGCTCCTCCTCCTCGCCCTCCTGGCCGGGCTGCCTTCGCCGGCCTCGTCGGCCTCGGGATCCTCCGGATTCGACGCCTGGTTCACGCGTGGTGACCCGGACGGCGCCGCGGCCCGCTTCCGCACCGACGCGGCCCGCGACCCTTCCGATCCCTGGCCGCTCCTCGGCGAGGCCATGCTGGCCGAGCGGTCGCTCGACGACGACGGCGAGGCCGCCGCGCTCCTCGCGCTGCTCCAGGCGGCGCCTGGCCACCCGCTCGCGATCGTGGCGCTGCGCCGTCTCGGGGAGCTCTCGCTCGGCTCTCCGCCCGTCGCCGACCGGGTGGACGCCGCGCTCTCCGGGGCGCTCCAGGGCCGGAGGCTGCCCGGGATGGCCGCCTACCGGGCGCGGGTGGTCCGCGCCGCGATCGCCGAGATGCGCGGCGCCTTCCCGGACGCGGCCCGCCTGCGTGGGGAGAACGGCGTGGCCGACGGCTGGACGCTGGCCGGCCCGTTCGGCGCCTTCCATGCGCTCGACCTCGACCGCCCCTTCCCGCCCGAGCAGGGGGCCTGGCCACCCGCCTTCGCCCGGCCGCTGCCGGCCCCGGACGGCGCGCTCTCGCTCGACGGCGAGTCCGCGCCCGGAGAGGTCTGGTACGTGGCCGCCGACGCCTCCGTGGCGCGCGGTGGGCGCTACCTGCTCGCGGTCGGGACCACCGCGTCGGTGCGGGTCTTCCTGGGCGGGCGGCCGGTGGCGGAGCGTCGCGCCTGGGCCGGCTGGCCGGCGGCGGTCCAGCTCGTCGAGGTCGAGCTCGTCCCGGGCGTCCACCGCATCCTGGCGAAGCTCACCCGGGGCGGAGGTCGGGCCAACCTGGCGGTCTCGCTGGCGCGCCAGGACGGCGCCCCGGCCGACGTGACCTGGAGGGCGGCCACGGGGCCCGGTCCGGCGGTGACGGGGGGCGGGCTCCCCGGACCGTTGCTGGGCGCGCGGGCGCTCTCCGACCTGCTCGAGCCGGCGGGAGGGCCGGTGCTGGCCCGGCTGGTGGCGGCGCGCGACCGGCTCGAGAACGACCGGCAGGCGGCGCTCGTCCTGCTCGACGAGGCCGTCGGGATCGCGCCCGCCGCCGCTCCGGTCCGGGCGGCGCGGGGCGACGCACTCGCCGGCGATCCGACGCTGGCCGATCGGACGGCGCGCGCCCGGGCGGAGGCCGAGTGGCGGGAGGCCTCCCGCATCGATCCGGGGGGCTCGGCCACCCGGCTGGTCCTCGCCGACGTCGCGCTGTCGGGGGGGCGGCTCGACGACGCCGAGGCGCTCCTCGCCGCGCTGCCCGAGAAGGCCGCGGCGCGGCCGAGGGCCCGGCTCACGCGGGCGCGCCTGCTGGCCGCGCGGAGCCACCCCGAGGCGGCGGAGAGCCTGGTGCTCGAGGCCTCGCGGGCGGGGAATTGCGGCGCGGCGGCCGCGCTCGGCGAGATGGCGTCGCGGCGCGACGCGGTGGCGCTGGAGGAGGAGGCGGCCCTCGCGCTCGGACGCTGCCCGGGCGGGGTGGAGCGGCTCGCCGAGCACCGCCGCATGCGCGGGGACCTCGCCGGAGCGGCCGCGGCCTGGACCGCCATCGCGCGCGCCGGACCGGCCCGGATCGACGCCCGCATGGCGCTGGCCCGGGTCCTCGTGGCCCAGGGGAACCCGGCGGCCGCGGTCGCCGAGATCGAGGACCTGGCCCGGATCTGGCCGGCCGACGCCCAGCTGAAGCGGCGCCTCGCGGACCTGCTCGAGCTCTCCGGGCAGCCGGTTGCGGCGCGGGCGGCGCGCGAGCGCGCGCTTTCGATGGACGGATCGGACCTGGGGTTGCGCCGAGCCCTGGCGCTCGAGGACGGGCGCGAGGTGCTGGCGGACCTCGCGGTGGACGGTCCCGCCACCATCCGCGCCTACGAGGAGGCGCGGGTCCCGGTCACCACGCCGGCCTCCCTGGTGCTCGACGCCGCCGCGGTGGAGGCCTGGCCCGACGGGTCCACCACCGAGCGGACCCACCAGGTGATCCACGTCCACGATGCACGGGGCGTGGAGAAGTGGGGCGAGGTGGAGCTCCCGAACGGGGCGACCCTGATCAAGCTCGAGACCCGCAAGCGCGACGGCCGGATCCTCGAACCGGAGGCCCACGGCGGCGACAAGCGCACCCTCTCGGCGGCCGGCCTCGAGCCGGGCGACTACCTGGAGGTGGAGTGGCTGCGCTCCCACCCGACCCGGCGGCCGGTCTCTCCGGGCTGGATCTCCGACCCCTTCTTCTTCCGCGGAGAGGACCTCCCGTTCTTCCTCTCCACCTACACGGTGGCCGCTCCGGCAGGGGCGCTGGAGCTGGAGGCGAGGAGCATGCCCCCGCCGCCGGTGGTCCGGGAGGGGAGCCGGGACGTCATGCGCGCCGAGGCGCGGCAGGCGGTGGCCCTCGTCCAGGAGCCGGGCTCGCCGGGCATCTCCGAGTACGTGCCCATGGTGATGGCGGGCTCGGGAGAGGGGATCGACGGCCTCGCGCTCTCCGCGGCCGACGCGATCCTGGAGCGCATCCGCCCGGGGAGGGAGATCGAGGCCCTGGCCCGGTCGCTCCGCTTCCCCGCCGGAGCCCCGCCGCGGACCGGGGAGGCGCTGCTGCGGGCCGCGCACCAGGCGGTCATGGAGAAGGTGGACGGGAGCGGACCGTTCACCGACCAGGCGAGCCACGTCCTCTCCCGCGGCAGGGGAAGCCGGACGCTGCTCCTGGTGGCGCTGCTCGACGCGCTCGCCATCCCGGCCCGGGTGGCGCTGGTGCGCCCCTTCTACGTGGACCCGCAGCCCTGGCGCTTCCCCCGGCTCGACCTCTACTCGGTGCCGGTGGTGCGGGTCGAGGCCGACGGCAAGGTCTTCTGGATCGACCCGTCCGCCCGCTGGGCGCCCTTCGGCGTCCTGCCGCCCGGCGCCCGCGACGCCGAGGCGCTCGTGCTGCCCCGCCCGGGCGAGACGCTGCGGCGCGAGCGGACCCCGGCGCTGCCGGCGCCCGACGGGAGCACGGTGCTGCTCAAGATCCAGCTGGACGCGAAGGGCGACGCGATCATCGAGGGGACCGAGACCTACGAGGGGTTCGAGGGGGCGGGGGCCAAGGTGGCCATCGACCAGCTCGACCAGAACGGCCGGCGCCGCGCGATCGAGCAGTCCCTCTCCCGGAGCTTCCGGTCGCTCCGGCTCGACGACCTGCGCTTCGAGGGGGAGCGGGAGGTCGGGACGCCGCTCGTCATCCGGTACCGGGCCCGGGTGGCGGAGCTGGCGCGGACGTCGGGAGGGCGGCTGGTCGTGGACGACGTGCCCTATCCGGCGCGGCTGGTGGCCCGCTTCGCGCCGCTCGCGGCCCGGGAGTCGCCGCTGCTCATCGGGGTCGGGGACCGGTCGTCGCTGCGCATCGAGGTGACGCCGCCGCCGGGGGAGACGCCGGTGGCCGGGGCGCCGGTGAAGGTGGAGGCGCCGCAGGGGAGCTTCGTTCGGGAGGAGCGGGTCGAGGGGGGGAGGCTGGTCCGGGAGGACAGGTTGGAGTTGCGGAGGGCCAGGGTGGGAGTCGGGGAGTATCCGGGGTTCGCGAGGTGGGCGGCGGCGGTGGACGAGGCGCAGGCGTTGCCGATGGAGGTGGGGGCGGGGAGGTAGGAGTCGGAGTCGGAGTCGGAGTCGGAGTCGGAGTCGGAGTCGGAGTCGGAGTCGGAGTCGGATTCGGATTCGGAGTCGGATTCGGAGTCGGATTCGGAGTCGGAGTCGGATTCGGATTCGGATTCGGAGTCGGATTCGGAGTCGGATTCGGATTCGGAGTCGGATTCGGAGTCGGATTCGGAGTCGGATTCGGAGTCGGATTCGGAGTCGGATTCGGAGTCGGATTCGGAGTCGGATTTCGTGTTCCGGCTCCTTTTCGGGTGGGGCCTGCCTGGGAGGCGCACGCCCCGCGCCAGCCCGCGGTCCTGCGCGTGTGCTCCCCGCGTCGGGCTGTCACGGCGCCTGCGCCGGATGGGGCAAACCCCACCCGCAAAGGAGCCGCACATGACGTTTCAGGCCTTCGAGTTCTCCCTCGAGCTCATCCGGTCGCTGGACGAGCCGCTCGCCATCCTCGACCGGCGCGATCCCGATCTCGCCAGGCAACTGCGGCGCGCAGCGGCCTCGGTCTCACTGAACCTCAGTGAAGGCAATCGGCGCAACGGCAAGGACCGCATCCACCTCTGGCGGGTGGCCGCGGGCAGCGCCGCCGAGGTCGCCGCTGGCCTGCGCGTCGCCGAGGCGTTCGGCTACCTTCAGGCCGGCGTCGTCGCCAGGGCCCTCGCGCTCAGCGACCGCCTGCTGGCGATCATCTGGCGCCTGACCCATTGACGCCGCAGGAGATGCGCTCGCATCGGTCACGGACCACGGACCCTACGCCGCCGCCGACCTGCTGCTCCCCGACAGCCTCACCGACACCAGCTTCGACACCCCCGGCTCCTCCATCGTCACCCCGTACAGCGTGTCCACCGTCTCCATGGTCCGCTTGTTGTGGGTGATGAGGATGAACTGCGACGCCTTCGCCATCTCCTTCACCAGCTCGTTGTACCGGCCGACGTTGGCGTCGTCGAGCGGCGCGTCCACCTCGTCGAGCAGGCAGAACGGCGACGGCTTGATGAGGTAGATCGCGAAGATGAGGCTCACCGCCGTGAGCGCCTTCTCCCCGCCCGACAGCAGATTGATGTTCTGCAGCTTCTTCCCCGGCGGCTGGGCGAAGATCTCCACTCCCCCCTGCTGGTCGTCCCCGTCCTCGGTGAGCACGAGCCCGGCCCGCCCGCCGTTGAACAGCCGCGGGAAGACCTGCTGGAACTTCTCGTTCACCCGGTCGAAGGTCTCGCGGAACCTCTCGCGCGAGGCCCGGTTGATCTTCCCGATGGCCTTGTGCAGGTCGGAGAGGGACGACTCGAGGTCTCCCTTCTGCTCGGACAGGAAGGCGTGCCGGCGGGCCAGGTCGTCGTACTCCTCGATGGCGGTGAGGTTGATGGCTCCCATCCGGTCGGCCTGCGCCTTCAGATCCTCCAGCCGCCGCCGCTCGGCCTCGCCGGGCGGGCGCTCGGCGTGGAAGCGGAGCAGCTCGTCCCGCAGCTCGGCCTGGCAACGCTCGCGGATCTGCTCCTCGAGGTGGCTGAGCTCGAGCGCCTGCTCGCGCGCAGTGAGCGCGGCGTCGCCGGCCGCCTGGGTGATGGCCTCGGCCCGCTTGCGCAGCTCGCGGGCCTCCGAATCGGCGGCGCGGGCCTTGGCGACGGCGTCCTGGTGGGCGGCGCGCTCGGCGAGCAGCACCTCCCTTACCCGAAAGAGCTCCTCGGCCAGCCGGACCCCGTCTCCGCGGGCTCCCTCCATGCGGTCCCGGAGGTCGGAGGCGCGGGCGTTGCCCTCGGAGAGGGCGCCGTAGAGCCGCTCGCGCCGCTCCTCGGCCGCTCCTTGCGCCTCCTCGACGCGACGGAGCGACTCGCCGATCCCGTCGCGCCGCTCCCGCTCCGAGGCCACCTTGACCTTCACGGCCAGGACCTCGGCCTGCAACGACTCGGCGCGCCTGATCAGGTCGTCGAGCCGCCCGGTGGCCTCGCGGGCGCGCTCCTCGTGGCGGGACCGGTCGGCCTCGGCCGCGGCGGCCTCGACCTGGTGCGACTCCTCCTCGCGGGAGAGCCCGGACAGCGCGTCCTCCATGGAGCCGCGCTCGACCTCGAGCTGGGCGACGCGCCCGGAGACCCGCTCGAGCTCCTCGCCGAGCCGGGCCAGGTCCTTCTCCTGGGTGAGGAGCGCCAGGTCCTTCTCCCGGTTGTCCCGGTCGATGGTCTTGAGCGCCGCCTCGAGCTGGAGGAGGCGCGACTGCAGCGCGCGGTGGCGCTCCTGGGCCATCGAGAAGTCGGCCTCGAAGGAGCGCACCGTGTCGATGAGCTCCTGCACCTCGCGCCTTCGCTGCAGGGCGCCGTGCCCCTCGCCCTCGAGGGGGCCTCCCGTGACCACGCCGTGCGGATCGAGGACCTCTCCGTCCAGGGTGACGAGCGTTCCCGCCCCGCCGCCCGACTGCCAGATCTCGAGCGCGCTCGAGAGGTCGCGGACGATGGCGGCGTCGCCGAGGAGGAAGCGGGCCAGCCGCTCGTAGGCCGGGTCGAACCGGACCACGTCGAGGCAACCGGCGACGAAGCCGGGGTGGGAGCGGTCGGGGGTGGCGGCTGCGGCCTCGCCGTCCCGGAGGCGCAGGAGCGGGATGAGCGAGGCGCGCCCCTCGGCGGCGCTCTTCAGGAAGTCGATGGCCTCGACCCCCTGGCTGTGGCTCTCCACGATGACGAACTGGAGCCGCTCGCCGAGAACCGCCTCGACGGCGTTCTCGTACTCGGCGGGGACGTCCATCACGTCGGCGACGAGCCCCATGACGCCGTTCTCGGCCCCCTCGGATGCCCGGGCCCGGGTCATCAGGCTGCGCACTCCGCGGCCGTACCCCTCGTAGTTGCGCATCACCTCCTGCAGCGACTGCAGCCGGGCGCGCCGGTCGGAGAGCTCCTCGCGCAGGGTGATGAGCCGCGCCTCGTTCTGGATGAACTCGGAGCGGGTGCGGTCGAGCAGCCCTTCCTGCGCGCCGCGCTGCTCCTCGAGGTGGAGCTTCAGCTGCCGGGTCTTGCCCAGCTTCTCCACGTGGGCCGAGCGGGAGCCGTCGAGCGACGCGCCGCGCGCGGCCAGCTCGTCGATCTCGGCGCGGAGGCGGGCCAGCCGGGCCTGGAGGTCGGCGCGCTGGCGCTCCACCTGCGCGAGCGCGCTGCGCCGGGCCGCGGCACGTCCGTGGGCCTCTCCGGCCTCGGACCGGGCCGTCTCGGCCTGGCCGGCCAGCGCGGCCTGCTCCGTGGCCACGTCGCGCAGGGCCGACTCCAGCTCCGCCAAGCGGGCCTCGTCGGTCCCCGAGAGGCTGGCCAGCTCGTCCCGCTGCCGCAGGAGGGCGTCCCGCTCGGCCGAGAGCGCGTCCGCCTGAACCTTGAGCGCCTCGACCTCGGAGGCCTGTCCACGGGAGCGCTCGGCGATCTGGTCGAGCTCGCGCCCGGCGGCCTCGGTGGAGACGGCCGAGACCCGCTCCTGGCTCTCCAGCTCGTGCTCCCGGTCGGAGAGCTGCTGCAGCGTGAGCTCGCGCTCGGCCAGCAGCGAGCGGTCGGCCTCCAGGGCCAGGTCGATCTGGGCCAGGCGCGCCGAGATCTCCGCCTCGTCGGCGCGGGCCGCCGCGTGGCGGTCCTCGGCCTCCCGGCGCCCCACCGTCAGCTCCAGCCAGCGGGTGGCGCCCACGTGCAGCTCGAGCTCGCGGATCTCGGCCTTCAGCGCCCGGTACTTCTCGGCCTTGCGGGCCTGCCGGTTGAGAGAGTCGAGCTGCTTGCCCAGCTCGGAGACGATGTCGGTGACCCGCTCCAGGTTGTGGCGGGTGGCCTCCATCTTCCGCTCGGCGGCCTCGCGCCGCCTCTGGTACTTGGTGATCCCGGCCGCCTCCTCGATCACTCCGCGCCGGTCCTGGGCGCGGGCCGAGACGATCTGGCCGATGCGCCCCTGCTCGATGATCGAGTAGGCGGTGCGGCCAACGCCGGAGCCGAAGAAGATGTCGTTCACGTCGAGCAGGCGGGCCGGGGCCCGGTTGACGAGGTAGTCGGACTCGCCGGTGCGGTACAGCCGGCGGCCCACGGTGATCTCCGAGAGGGCGCGGAAGGCCGGCGGGAGCTCGGCCGGGCGGTCGTTCTCGAAGGTGAGGGTGACCTCGGCGAAGGAGAGCGGGGGCTTCGACTCCGACCCGTTGAAGATCACGTCCTCCATGGAGCGGCCGCGGAGGCGCAGCGCCGACTGCTCGCCGAGGACCCAGCGGATGGCGTCGGCGACGTTGGACTTGCCGCAGCCGTTCGGCCCGACGACCCCGGTCACGCCCTCGTCGAAGACGACGACCGTCCGGTCCATGAACGACTTGAAGCCAACCATCTCCAGACGACGGATCCGCATCTGGCCGGGATAGCACGCCCCCCGGGACCTTTCAATACGTGACACTACATGCAGGGTCAGTAGGCGGCGGGGCGCGCCATGGGCTTGCCGATCGTCCCGTAGATCTGGAATCCGTAGCCGCCGTCCTTCCCCTTGGCGGATGCCAGCCCAGCCTCGACGAGAGGCTTCAGGGGGGCGACCTGCTCCTTCCGCCAGAAGCTCTCGGTGGGGCGAAGCCGGGCCCGGCCGGAGATCGCCGAGTGCTCGAAGCGCGGCTGGAGCTGGACGAACAGCTGCTCGGCGGCGAAGTCGAGGTCGTCCCCCTTCGACTCGAGCGTCCCGAACTCGGCCCGCCCGCCCTTCACCGTGCCCCGCGCCGCCATGGTGCCGAGCTTCACCGGGGGGGCGGTGAGCCCCCCGTCCATGCCCGGAACCGGGATCTTGCCTCCCCGGATGGCCCCGTCCTTCACCTGGAAGTCGATCCCGCCAGTGCTCTTCGAGGGGTCCTTCGGGTCGAGCGTCACGTCCAGCGTGCCGGAGAGGATCCCGGCCAGGTCGAGGCCGGTGGCGGCCCGGATCACGCCGGCCCGCGAGAGGTCGATTCCGGTGACCTGGGCCTGGTAGCGCTCGGCCGTCTTGCCCACCTCGGAGAAGCCGACCACGCGCCCGTCGAAGATGGAGGCGTCGAAGGAGAAGGAGCGGCGCCCCAGCATCGTCGGCCAGAGGCGCAGCCCCACGCTCAGCTGGTCGAACGGGATGCGCGTCCCCTCGGCGGTGGTCACGGTGACCTCGCGTGCCCGGACTCCCACCAGGCCGGACGGCGAGAGGTCGTTCACCTTCACCTGGTATCCCCTGGCGGCCGCATCGAGGATGAGCCGCTCCCGCACCGCCTCGACGGGGAAGGTGAAGCGCAGCGCCACCACGAAGGCGAACGCGAAGAAGACCGAGTAGGCCGCCGTCCGCCGCCACCCGGTGAGCTTCCACTTCCGGGGATCGACGTTCCAGGTCCGCGGGTCGAGATTCACGCCGTCCTCCTTAGGTCTTCAGCTGCCAGGTCGAGACTTGAAGGGTGACGTCCACGAGCTTGGGGTCGTCGTTCCGGGTGGCGACGCGGATCTTCCGGACCTTGACCACGCCGGGGCCGCGCTCCAGCGCGTCGATGAGCCTGGCCAGGCGGGGGAGGTCGATGCGGGCCAGGTTCACCTCCACGCTCTCCTCGGTCAGGCCGTCGGTGGTGCTGGGCGTCCCGGGGCGGAGATCGTTCACCTCCACGCCGCTCTGGGCCCCGGTCTGCGACACGAAGCTCATGAGCTGGACCGGCGGCCCCTTGAGCCGGGCCTCCAGCGACTGCCGCTCGGCCTGGGCCTGGCGGTAGCCGCGGGTGAGCTTCCCGATCTGGGCGAGCATCTCGGTCTTCGACTCGATGCGCTTCTCGCGGGCGGTGATGGAACGGGAGACGCCTGTGGTGACCAGGAAGAGGACGAAGAGGATCACGGCGGCGGCCGCCGCCGACACCATCACCCGCTCGCGCGGCGAGAGGCGGGCCAGGAAGGCTTCCAGGTTGGCGCGGAGCCGGTTCAGGGTTTCCATGATCAGCCCTTCCCAGCGGGCGCCGGGGCGCCCTCGCAGGTGATGTCGGCGTCCACCGTGAACTCGAACTTCTGCTCGGTGCCCCGCTTGCGCGCCCCGCCCGAGCGGGCGTCGCCGAAGCAGCGCGACCCACGGAGGGCGGCCACGATCTTGTCCACGTTCTCGGCGACGTCGGTGGTCCCCTGGAGGTGCAGCTTCTCCCGGCTGATCTCGATCCGGTCGAACCGGAGCTGGACGTCGGGCGACCGGGCCGCCAGCTCGGCCAGCACGCCGGCCGCCGAGATCCGGGGGATGGACGCCCCCACCGTCCCCCGGCCGCGCAGGACCGACTCCGCCATGGCGAAGTCGTCGAAGCACTTGCCCACCACCTTCTGGGTCACCTCGCACATCGACCTGTCGAGGAGCTTCTCCTGCCGGTTGAGCGCCACCACCTTCACCACCGAGGAGACCACGGCGAGGAGCAGGACCAGCGAGACGTAGACGGCCACACGCTGCAACCGGTCGCGGACGTCCTGGGTGGAGCGGGTGCTGGCCAGGTCGCCTCGGCGCAGGTTGAGCCGCTGGAACCGCGGCCCCAGCCAGCCGCGCAGCGCCAGCGCGAGCGGGAGCGCGAAGCGGGGCGCGTCCTCGGGTGGGATGGCGTCGGCGGCCGGCCCGGCCAGGCGCAGCGGCTCGGTGGGGATCCCCAGCTCCTCGCCCACCACGGAGGCGAGGCCCGGCCAGGCGGCGGCGCCGCCGGCGAGGCGCACCCGGACCACCGGCCGGCGCGACGGGCGGGCCTCGAAGGCGTGCAGGGTGGCCCGGAGCTCGCGGACCAGCGGACCGAGCGCTCCCCGCAGCGCCGCATCCCCCTCGGGCCCGGACATCCAGGCCGGGAGCCCCTCCTCGAGCACCACCTCGTCGGGGTTCCGGCCGGAGGAGCGGGCCGCCGCGCGCAGCAGCGTCGAGCCGCCCGACGCGAAGGTCCGCGCGAAGAGGCAGCGCCCCTCCGACACGACGCAGGCGTGGGTCCGGTCGGCCCCCACGTCCACCGCGAGATCGGCCTCGCCGACCGCGGCCGGGTCGGCCACGGCGCCTGCCGCCCAGAGGGCCGCCAGGACGGGTCCTCCGGGAGTCACCACCGCCGGGTCCATGCCCACGCGGGCCAGGTCGGCGATGCAGGCCGTGAGCTCCCCCCGGCGGACCACGCCGACGAAGAGGTCGGAGCGGTCGGGCAGGGACTCCAGCACCTGCCAGTCCCAGGCGACCTGGTCGAGGTCGAAGGGGATGGCGGCCTCCACCTCGTAGAGCACGGTCTGCTCGATGCGGCGCGCGTCGGTGAAGGGAAGGGTGACGAGGTGGGAGGCGGACGCGCCCGGCAGGGAGGCCACCGCGGCGACGTCCGGGGTCCAGCCGCGCTCCGCCAGCAACGCGGCGACGGCCCCGGACATGCGCTCCCCTCCCGGCGGGCCGCCCTCCGTCGCGGGTGGGATGGGCGCCTCCGCGGCGCCGCTCACGGTGAAGCCGCGCAGCGTGGTCTCGAGCAGCACCGCCTTGACGCGCCGCGATCCGAGGTCGAGTCCGAGAATGGGATGGGACATGGTCAGTCCTCGCGCCAGTGGATGAGCCGCCCCAGGTCCGACTGGAGCGGCCCGGCGCGGTCGTCCATCGTGACCACCGCGTCGATGGTCCTCTCCACTCCGCCGGCGCGGCCGGTGGCGCGGATGGTGAAGGTGTTCGAGGTGTTGCCGAAGGGGCTGCGGGTGTCGGTGTTCTGCGCCTGGACGTAGATGGGCTGGAGCTTCATGCCCAGCGCCTGGAGCACGGTGGCGAACTGCTGGACGGTGATGGTCATGAAGGGAAGCGGCCGGACCAGGCGCAGCGCCATGGAGAGCTTCTGGGCGAAGGAGGGGTCGAGGAGCGGGGGCTGGGGCACGCCCGGGGGCGACGACATGAGCAGCGCGTTCACCAGGATCTGCTCCGGGTCGGTGGTGTTGACGTTGATGGTGGCGTTGACGTCCGGGTACACCGTCAGCTGATCCCCGAACGCACCCATGAAGGCGTCGCCGATCCCGGCCACCATGAAGAGCTCGTCGAGGGAGTCGAAGCGGGCGTTCTTGGCCCGGTACCGGTCCTCCCCGCGATCGTAGTACTGGTTCTCGTCGCCGAACCCCTTCTCGAAGGGGGCCAGTGGATTGAGCCCCAGCGTGCTGGTGGTGGCGTCCTCGTCGGCCCAGTCGCGGAGCGCCGCCGCCACGTCCCGGCGGGAGAGCCGGTTGCCCAGGTCGTCCTCCCTGTCGAAGAGCACGTCGTAGCGCGGGTCCCGCACGGCCAGCAGCAGCCGCTGCAGCTGGGGTCCGGCCACCGTGGAGAGGCCGGCCAGCTGCGCCACGTTCACCTTCCGCTCCTCGTCCTCGATGGTGGCGTTGAAGCCCTCGTCGCCCTTGCCCCGCGCGCCGGACGTCGGGCCGGTCCCGAGCAGGAGGGCGATGACGGTGTCGTCCACCGGGATGGCGTCCCAGAGCCGGAAGGAGAGGGAGCCCTGGCTGGCTCCCGCCGGCAGCCCGCCCGCGCCGCCCTGGGCGGCCTGCATCCCGGCCATGATCTGTCCCGCCGCGCCGCCGGCCTGGTCGAGACGCTGCTGGAAGTGGAGCACCAGCCGGGAGATGGCCACCGCGCCCCTGGCCTGATAGGAGGCGCGCAGCTCGTCGCGGGCGTTGGCGGCGATCTGGAGCGACACGCGGGTGTCGTAGGCCAGCTCGGTCGCCATCACGGTGACGACGGCCACCACCATGAGGACCAGGAGGAGGGCGGCTCCGCGCTCGCTGCGCGCTCTGTGGGGGGGGGCGGTCATCCTAGAAGTCCATGGGGCGGATGATGGCGATGCGGGCCTGGGTCTCGAAGCTCCGATTCTTCCCGTCCGGCATCTTCAGGGTGAGCTTCATCTTGACACGGGGAGGCAGCAGCGTCCGGTCCCCCGGGGCGGTGGACCAGTCGCGGACCCACTCCTGCTTCGGCCAGTCCCAGTACTCCACGTCGAACCCCACGACGTTGTGGAGCAGGAGCGACTTCACGCCCCCCCGGTCGGGCTCGTCGTCGATGCGCAGCTTCTCGCGGCGGAAGAGCGCCTGCTCGCCGGGCACGTCCGGGTCGGAGTCCACGGAGTACTCCACCACCGACTGGTCCGACTCCCGCGCGTCCCGGATGGCGCGGGTGTGCGCCATGGTCGCGAAGAGGAGGGTGTCGCGGTCGCCGCCGTCGCGCCCCTTGAACACCGTGGGCCGGTCGCGGAAGCGCTGCCGGTCGAAGTGCTCGGAGAGGAAGGCGGAGGAGAGGTCGCGCGCCATGCGCCCGAGCGCGGCCCGGGCGCCGCCGATGCGCTCGTCCTGCTCCTCCACCGCCTGCCGGGCGGCCGCGGAACGGGAGAAGGCCCCGAGGGCCATGGCGCCGATCACGGCCGTGATCCCCATGGCGATGAGCACCTCGATCAGGGTGAAGCCGCGCTGCCGGCGCCCGCTCACTTCGACACCCCGCCCGTCGATCCCAGCTTCGGGACGATGGGCTGGCGCACGCCCGGGCTGGGGACGCCGGGCAGCCGGGTGTTCTGCGCCGGGGTGGTCAGGTTGGGCGGGATGTCCGGGTCGGTGCCGCGCGCTCCGCCGGCGGCCTTGGGGTGCAGGACGACCCAGTACGTGGAGAGGTCGAAGCCGTTCTCGATCTTCCCGTCCGTCCAGCTCACCCGCAGCGAAACCCGGCGGACCCCGTTCTTGATCTCCTCGGTGAAGGCCTTGATCTGCCCCTGCAGGACCCCGCCCAGGAGCCCGCCCGGCGTGCCCGCCGACGGTCCTCCCTTGGAACCGCCACCGCCACCGGCTCCGCCCCCGCCGCCCAGGAGCTTGCCGAGCATCTCCTGGGTGCCCACGTCGCCGTCGCCGCCGCCCAGGAACGCGCCCAGGATCTTCTCGGGGGTGAGGTCGGAGGTGGGCTTCTTCAGCTCGAGCTTCCAGCGCATGCCGGGCTGGCCCTGGTCCGAGAAGCTGCCGTCCTCGGACTGGTCGAAGTCGGTGAAGCCGACGTCCTCGTACTTCTCCTCCATCTCGGCCATCTTGCCGCGGGCGAGCAGGGTGGCCACGGAGAGGTCGCGCGCGTAGACGTAGTTCCGCAGCGCGTTGCCCGAGAGGTCGGCCACCGCCATGAGCGACCCGGCCAGCACGACCAGGGCCACCATGACCTCGAGCAGCGTGAAGCCGCGCCTCCGCCCGACGCGCCTCACCTCGGCACCTCGGGGATGCCCGGCACCACCCGGGCGCGGCCGGTGAGCGGCTGGGTCACCACGGTGTAGACGTTGCCGCCGTCGGAGACCGGGATCTGGGCGCGGTCGGCCTGCCCCTGCGGGTAGAAGTAGACGTAGGCCTTTCCCTTGGTCTGGGGGTCGCGGCCGCGGGGCGTCCAGATCTTCTCGAACGCCGTGCTCCCCTTGAGCTTCCGCTTCTGGACCTGCCGGTCCTTGAACTCGGCGAACCTGGCGCGGGCCAGGAACTTCCGCTTCTCCGCGTCCGCCTCGTCGGAGAAGCCGCGGGCCAGTTCCTTCTCGTCGTCCTCGGCGACGCCGTCCTTGCCCATGACCGGCTGGCCGCGCCGCCCGGGCGAGGCCGTGGTGCACTCGGCCCACCACTCCCGGGCGTCCATGTCGAGGACCATCCGGCAGGTCTGGTGGCGCAGCGCCGCGGTGTCGAAGAGGTAGCGGAAGGCGCCGGCGATCTCGCTGGCCGCGGCGCGGGCGTTGGCCCCGGTGAGCGAGCTCACGGCGGGCCCGGCGGCCAGCGCCATGACGCCGATCACGGCCACCACGATGAGGACCTCGATGAGGGTGAATCCCCTCGGCTGGCGCGCCTCGCCGTTCATGGTCCCCGCGGTTCACGCCTCAGGGGTTGACGATGTCGCCGTTGGTGCCCTCGCCGCCGGCCTGCCCGTCGCCGCCGTAGGACTTGATGTCGAACGACTCGGGGTGAACCTGCCCGGGGAAGAGGTACACGTAGGGGTTGCCCCAGGGATCCTTGAGCTGGGGCTTGCACTTCCCGGCCGTCACCACCGCCTGGAGCCCCTCCTCGGTGCTGGGGTAGCGCCCCTTGTCGATCTTGTAGAGGTCGAGGCAGTTCTCCAGCGTGTGCAGGTCGGTCTTGGCCTGCTTGACCTTGGCCTCGTCGAGCTGGCCCACCACGTTCACCGCCACCGCGGCCGCGATGATGCCGAGGATGGTGATGACCACCAGGATCTCGATGAGGGTCATGCCGCGCGATGCGGCGCGGGCGCTTCGGGGAGCTCTCACGGTCAGCCTCCTGCGATGGTGTTGATCTGGAGAATGGGCATCAGGATGGAGAAGACGATGAAGGCCACCGCCACGCCCATGACCACGATCATGATGGGCTCGAGCAGCGAGGTGAGCGCGGCGATCTTGGTCTCCACCTGGCTGTCGTAGGCGTTGGCGACGTTGCCGAGCATGTCCTCGAGCTCGCCCGACTTCTCGCCGATGGCGATCATGTGGTACACCAAGGGTGGAAACTCGCCGGAGCGCTTGAGCGGTGCGGCGATGCTCTCCCCCTCCTTGATCGACTCGCGGGCCTCCTCGATGACCGCGGCCAGGCGGGTGTTCCCCACGATGTTCCGCACGATGTCGAGCGCGGTGAGCAGCGGCACCCCGCTCTTCAGCAGGGTGGCCAGCGTGCGGGAGAAGCGGGCCACCGCCACCTGGCGCACCAGGGATCCGAAGATGGGGGCGTCGAGGACCCAGATGTCCCAGCGGGCCCGGCCCGCCTCGGTCTTGCGCCAGCGCAGGAAGCCGTAGATCCCGCCGGCCAGAAGCAGGATCATGGCCCACCACCAGTCGTGCATGAAGTTGGCCATGCCGAGGAGGATGCGGGTGGTCCAGGGCAGCACCACCTTGGTGTCCTCGAAGATCTTGGTGATCTTGGGGATGACCACGGTGAAGAGGATGCCCATCACCGCCGCGCCGATGATCACCATGGCGGCCGGGTAGGTGAGGGTGCCGAGGACCTTGGAACGCAGCCGGGCCTGGCTCTCGGTGAAGTCGGCGAGCCGGAAGAGCACCACGTCGAGCGCGCCGGAGGACTCGCCGGCCCGGATCATGTTCACGTAGAGGTTGCTGAAGGCCTTGGGGTGCTGCCCCAGCGCGTCGGCCAGGGAGGATCCCTCGTTGACCCGCTGCTTCACGGCGGAGAGCACCCGCTTCAGCCGCTCGTGATCCACCTGCTCCACCAGCGCGGTGAGCGCGTCGACGAGCGGGATGCCGGCGTTCACCAGCACCGCCAGCTGCCGGGTGGCCACCGCCACGTCGTCGGCCTTGACCCGGCCGCCCACCCAGCGCCGGACGTTCACGTCGGGGGAGGCGGCCTTGGCCGCCTTCTCGCCGGTCACCTCGGTGAGGTAGAGCCCCTCGCGGCGGAGCGCGCCGCGCAGGGACCTGGGCGAGTCGGCCTCCTTGAGCCCCTCGACGTTCTTTCCGCGCTGGTCGAGCGCCTTGTATGCGAAGACGGGCATGGCCGGCCGTCAGATGTCCTCGGCGGTCACCGAGAGGACCTCGGCGCCGGTGGTCAGCCCCATGGCCACCTTGTAGGCGCCGTGCTCGAGCAAGGTCATCATGCCGCCCGCCACCGCGCGGGCCTTGATGGTTCCCGAGTCCACGTTCTTCAGGATGAGCTGCCGGAGCTCGTCGTCGATGAGCATCAGCTCGTAGATGCCGGTGCGCCCGGAGTAGCCGGTGCGCTGGCAGAGCGGGCAGCCCACCGCCCGGTAGATGCGGCGCGGGTTCCCGGCCCGGGCCAGGACGGCCGGGGAGATGCTGGCCTGGGCCAGCTCGTCGGGGGAGGGCTCGTAGGCCTCCTTGCAGGCCGGGCAGAGCATGCGCACGAGGCGCTGGGCCAGCACGCCCACGAGCGAGCTGGCCACCAGGAAGGGCTGCACGCCCATGTCGGCGAGGCGGGTGATGGCGCCCGCGGCGTCGTTGGTGTGGATGGTGGAGAGCACCAGGTGGCCGGTGAGGGACGCCTGGATGGCGATCTCGGCGGTTTCCAGGTCGCGGATCTCGCCGACCATGATGACGTCGGGGTCCTGGCGCAGGAAGGCGCGCAGGCCGTTCGCGAAGGTCAGGTCGATCTTGGCGTTGACCTGCACCTGGGCCACGCCCTTCAGCTGGATCTCGACCGGGTCCTCGATGGTGAGGATGTTGAGGTCGGGCGAGTTGATCTTGGCGAGCGCGCCGTAGAGCGTGGTGGTCTTGCCCGAGCCGGTGGGGCCGGTGACCAGCACGATGCCGTGGGAGCGGGTGACGAGCCCGTCCATGATGTCGAGCTGCCAGTTCTCGAACCCGATCTGGGACAGGTCGAGGAGCACCGCCGACTTGTCGAGGAGGCGCATGACGATGCGCTCGCCGTTGGCGGTCGGGATGGTGGAGAGGCGCACGTCCACGTCGCGCCCGGCGATCTTGATGCGGATGCGCCCGTCCTGGGGGAGGCGCTTCTCGGCGATGTTGAGGCCGCCCATGATCTTGATGCGGCTGACGATGGAGGCCTGGAACCGCCTGGGAGGGCGGATCACCTCGCGGAGCACCCCGTCGATGCGGAAGCGCACCGAGATGTCCCTCTCCTCGGGGTTGATGTGGATGTCGCTGGCCCGCTCCTTCACCGCGCGGAAGAGGAGCGAGTTGACGAGCCGGATGATGGGGGCCTCGTCGTCCGACTCCAGGAGATCGGTGGGCTCCTCCAGCTCGTGGGCCACGCTCTCGAGGTCCTCGGTGGTCTCGAGGTCCTCCATGAGCCGGTCGTGGCGGTCGGCGGTGCGGTCGTAGACCTGGTTGATGGCGTCGACGATGACCGCCCCCGGGATCACCACCGGGGAGAGCGGGGCGCCGAGCAGCACCGACAGGTTGTCCTGGGCCGCGGTGTCGAGGGGGTCGGCCACTGCCACGCGGATCTCGTCGCCGTCGCGCGAGAGCGGCAGGACGCGCGCCGTCTTGGCGAAGTTGATGGGCACGAGCCGGGCGAGATCGTCCGGGACCTCGGCGGCGACGATGCTCCCCTGGAAGGGCAGGGCGAGCTGGATGGCCAGCGCCCGCAGCACCTGCTCCTCGGTGGCGAGCTTGGCCCGGACCAGCGCCTCGCCGAAGCGCGCGCCGGCCGGGTCGGCCTGCTGCTCGGCCAGCGTCTCGGCCACCTTCTCGGGCGGCACGCCGGCGATGGCGGCGAGGATCTCGCCCAGCGGACGCCCGCGGAGGGCGGCCGGATCGAACGGGTGCTCCGGGGAGGGGGCGGGCGGCGCCGCGGTCTCGGTCTGCTGCGTGGCCATGTCGATCGGTGCCGGGGCCGCCTAACCGCCGCCCGGCGGCGGGGTGGTGGTGGCCGGCGCGGGCGTGGCCGGCTCGGCGCCCGGAATGGGCAGCATCGTGCCCTGGGTGGGCGGGAAGCTGCGCGGCTGGAAGGCGGCGGGCGTGGGCGGCACGGTTGCGGGCGGCGCCGCGGGAGCCGGTGCGGCCGGAGGACTCGCCGGCAGCGGCCCGACCGGGACCGCGGCCGGAGCGATGGTGCGCCCCGACGTCGTGGAACTGGCGGGTGCCGGCAACGGGATGGGAGGGGTGGCCGGACCGTAGCTCGGTGGCGGCTTGAGGGTCTTCTCGCCGAAGCCGCCCGGACCGCCGTTCTCGATCTTCGCGCTCTCCGTGATCACCTGCTGCCGGACGCGGGTGAGCGGGCCGGGGCGGCTCGAGGCCTCGGCGAGCGTGTAGTCGGGCTTCTTGCCGTAGTAGAGCTCGTAGAGCTCGCGGTGCTCCCGCTGCTTGCGCTCCAGGATCCGGCGGAAGTCGGACTGGTCCCGGATGATGTAGGGGGTGAGCAGCAGCAATAGATTTGTCTTCTTCTTCACGACGTTGGTGCTGCGGAACGCCCAGCCCAGGATGGGGATGTCGCCGAGCAGGGGCACCTTGGACACCGAGGTGACGTTCCGGTCCTGGACCAGGCCGCCGATCACGATGGTGCTCTGGTCCTTCACCACCACCTTGGTCTTCACGCTGCGCTTCGCGGTGGTGGGGCCGAGCGTCGGGTTGTTGGCGACGATCTCCTCCTGCGACTCCTCGATGTCCATGCGCACCATGTCGCCCTCGTGGATCTGCGGCTTGATCTTCAGCTTGAGGTCGACGTTCTGCCGCTGGATGGGGGCGATGAGGCTCACCGCGTAGGGGCTCGCGAGCACGTTGTTCGTCGTGCTGCCCGAGGTGGAGGTGGTCCCCAGCGCGGTGTTGAAGCCCGGGTTGTAGCCGGCCTGGAAGGGCACGTTGTTGCCGACGATGATCTCCGACTCCTCGTTGTCCTGGGCGATGAGGTGCGGCGTGGAGAGCACGTTCACGTCGGAGTTGGACTGCAGCGCCTGGATGACCACGCCCACGCTGGGGAACGGGAAGATGTCCTTCAGCTCGGCCGAGACCGGGCCCACGAGGCCGGTGAGGAACCCGCCCAGCTGGAGCGCCGAGGAGGGGTTGAGCGAGTTGATCTTCCCGGGCTCGAGGCCGATGGGGATGAACCCCTTCCCGTTGGCGGTGTTGACCGGCACGGCGAGGTGCATGCCGACGCCGATGTCGCTGGTGTTGTCGATGTCCACCTCCATGATCACCGCCTCCACGAAGACCTGGCGGCGCGGGCGGTCGAGCTTGTCGATGAGCCGCTGCACCACCGCGAAGTCGGAAGCGCTGGCGATGATCACGAGGGAGTTGGAAGGCTTGTCGGCGGTGACCTTCACGTCCCCGCTGAAGAGCTCGGCGGTGCCGCCGCCGCCGGCCGCGCGCGGCGCGGAGACGCCCGGTGGAGAGACCATCGCGGCACCGGGCGGGGCGCCGCTCGTGGAGCTGGTTCGGCGCGAGCCGCTGGCCAGGTTCTGCAGCGTGTTGGACAGGTCCTCGGCGTTGGCGTTCTTCAGGAAGATGACGTGGATCGAGCCCTCGCCGGCGGTGGGCGTGTCGAGCTGCCGGACCAGCTCCACGATGCGCTGGAAGCTCTTCTCGTCGGAGATGACGATGAGCTTGTTGGTGCGCTCGTCGGCCACCACCTTGCTGATGGAGATCTCGCCCGCCTCGGCCCCTCCGCCGGCCGGCGTCGCACCGGGAGCCGCCCCGGGCGCGGCCACCCCGCCGATGACCGCGCGGCGGGTGCCCTTGCCCGGCTGCCCGGGCACCTGGACGAAGATCTGGTTCACCTTGTCGGCCACGTCGCGTGCCGGCGCGTACTGGACCTGGATGACCCGGACCAGGTCGTGAGAGCCGGGGCGGTCGAGGGCCTCGAGCAGCTTCTCGATGCGCCGGACGTTCAGCCCGATGTCGGTGACGAGGAGGATGTCCGGGGGAATGGTCTGGATGTCGGCGCCCTGGGGCGAGGTGAAGTTTCCGAGGACGGCGCGCAGCTGGTCGGGGTCCACGTAGCGAAGCCGGAAGAGCTTGGTGACCGGCTGCTCCACGGCGGGGATCTCCCCGTCGTCGCTGAGCAGGGTGGGGATGGGCACCTTCTTGGCGTCGGCGATGCGGACGAGCTTCCAGTACTTGCCCGTCTGGTACATGGCGATGCCGTTGGTGTTGAGCGCGGCCAGGAAGGCCGCGTAGGCCTCGTCGGCGGTGACCGGCGTCTTGGAGAGCAGGGTGATCTTCCCGCGGACCACCTCCTCGGTGTAGGCGAAGTTCCGGCAGGTCCAGCGGCTGGCCTGCTCGAGGAGGTCGAGGATCTCCGCCTTGTTGAAGGCGAGGAGGAACTTGCCCTCCATCGGCTCGCAGGCGCCGGAGGAGCGGGCCGACCCGCCCGCCTGGCCGGCGGGAACGACGTCGGCGCGCGCCGGGCTGCTGTCCACCCGCGAGGGGGAGGGCCGAGGAAGGGGCGCTTCACCCGCGGGGGGCGGCGCGGAGCCATCGCCGGAGGACGCCGCCGCCTGGTTGACGTCCAGGCCAGGGAGCCCGGCCTGTGGCTCCCCGGTGAAACCACCGCCGCCACCACCACCACCACCACCGCCACCGCCACCGCCACCGCCACCGCCGGAGTCGGAGGGCGAGCCGGCCGACGTGGCGTCTGCCTCGGGACCTGGAGCGGGGACAGGACCGGCCGTGCGACCCGGCCTGTTCATCGGGACGCCGGCCTTCATGCCGGCAGGGGTGGTGCGGCGAATCCCGCCCGGCCGTGGCGGGGTGGAGGAGCCGCCAGAGGGAGGGGCGTAGACCGGAGCGGTCGTGCCTGGCTTGGGCGCGGCGAGGGGATCGCCGGACGGAACCTGCGCCACAGCGAGCGCGGGGACGAGAAGGGCGGCGAGCAGCGAGCGCATGTGTTCCCCTCGCACCGGCTACGGGCCGGTGACGTTGTACTCCTTGCGGATGGTCTGGCCGCCGCGCTCGAGGTCGACCGTGACGTGTCGGGCCTCGCGCAGCTTCTGGTAGATCTCGAGCGCCTTGTCGGGCGAGTTGATCTCGTAGCCGTTGATCTTCTGGACCACGTCGCCGTTCTCCACCCCGATCGCGGAGTAGAAGGAGTTGGGCTGGATCGAGAAGACCTTGAACCCGTTGGCCACGCCGTTCTTGAAGCTCGGGACGATGCGCGCCTGGGTGGCCACCGAGTTCAGGTTGGAGAGCGTCCCGTCGAGGACCGACTTCTTCACCTCGTACTTGTTGTCGGCGACCTTGCGGACCCCGTCGGGCGTCATGACAGGAGCGCCCGGGTCGGGAGCCGGGACGGGGGCGACGCCCACGTTGGGCGCCGAGACGGGAACCGCCGCCCCGCCGCCCCCGGTGTCGAAGCCGACGTACTCCTTGCGTCCGTCGTGGCAGACGATGGCGACGACGCGGAAGGCGCGCCCGCTGGGGTCCTGCTCGTCGCGGATCCGCTCCACCGACAGGACCCGCGACCCCTGCACCTCGTCGCCGACCCCGTAGGTCCGGGTCTGACCACTCGACTTGTCGATGATGACGGCCACCGATCGGAGGGGCTTGTCGGAGACGATCCCGGCGACGAGCTGGGCGCGCAGCGACGTGGCGACCGGCGCCGCGAGGAGGTCGGAGCAGGTCTTCGGAGGAGCGGGAGCCGCGGCTGCGCTACCGGCCACGACCACCGGCGGGGGCTTCTGGCCGATGAGCGGGTAGAGCTTGTCCACGTCGAGGCTGGCGAAGGGGGTGGCGGGCGCCGCGGCCTGGCCACCGCCGGTCTCCACCCGCGGTGTCGGGCGGATCGCGGCCCCCACGGCCGTGTTGACCGTCTTCGCGAGCAGCCAGGCGGCCGCCGCGAGCAGCACCAGGTTGGCCACCCAGCCGTACTTCTTCAGAAAGACTTCGAGCATCTTCGGACGGTCGCCCCCCCAGGCGTGACGTGAGCAACGGGCGTGCCACCATACCGCAGGAGACATCCCGGGCAAATACGGGAAACAACAAGGCTAATCGAATCCCGCATCGTGGCGAGGCGGCCCCGCCTGCCATTCTGGCAATTCGCTCGCCCGTCCCCCTCCGGGGGCGCCATTTTGTCAGGCGCGATCGGGTGCGCCCGCGTCGTCGGGCTCCGGCTCCACGAGCCGACCCTCTCCGTCCCGGTCGAGCTTGCGGTAGATGGTGCGCGGAGCCACCCGGAGGAGCTGGGCGGCGAGGTTCTTGTCCCCCCGCGTCTGGCGGAGGGTCTCGCGGATCACGACCCGCTCGATCTCCTCGAGCGGAGTGCCGATGGCGATGGTCAGGGTGCCCGAGGGAGGAGCGGGGCGCCCCGGGGCGGAGCGACGCACGGCGTCGGGCAGGTCCTCGAGCTGCACCACGTCGCCCCGGCAGAGGACCACCGCCCGCTCCATGGCGTGCTGGAGCTCGCGGACGTTGCCGGGCCAGTCGTGGCCGACGAGCGCCTGGAGCGCCGCGTCGGAGAAGCCGGTCACCTGGCGCCGGTTCCGTTCGGCGAACCCGCGCAGGAACGTGGCGGCGAGCAGCGGGACGTCCTCGCGCCTCTCGCGCAGCGGGGGGAGCCTGACGGTCACGACGTCGAGCCGGTAGAAGAGGTCCTCGCGGAACCGGCCGGCCCGGACCTCGCCGGCGAGGTCGCGGTTGGTGGCGGCGACGATCCGGACGTCCACCTGCACCGGCTGGGTGCCTCCGAGCCGCTCGACCACGCCGTCCTGGAGCACCCGGAGGAGCTTGGCCTGGACCCCGGGCGACATGTCCCCGACCTCGTCGAGGAAGAGGGTGCCGCCGTGGGCGCGCTGGAAGCGCCCTTCCTTTCGCTGGATGGCCCCGGTGAAGGCGCCGCGCTCGTAACCGAACAGCTCCGACTCCAGGATGGTCTCCGGGATGGCGGCGCAGTTCACCGGCACGAAGGGCGCCGCCGACCGGGGCGACAGGTCGTGGAGGAGCCGGGCCGCGAGCTCCTTCCCGGTGCCGCTCTCGCCGAGGAGCAGCACGGTGGCCGAGGCCGGCGCGACCTGGCGGAGGGTGTCGAGCGCGGCCCGGAAGGCGGGCGCGCTCCCCACCAATCCCCCGTCGGCCGGCTCGCCGGAGAGGCGGGCCAGCCGGGCGCGCAGGGACCGGTTCTCGGCGACCAGCGAGGCCCTCTCCAGCGCCAGGCGCACCGACTTCACGATGGCGTGGCGCTTCACCGGCTTGGTGATGAAGTCGTACGCCCCGTCCTTCATGGCGGCCACCGCGCCCTCGACCGTGCCGAAGGCGGTCATGAGGATCACCTCGATCTCGGGGGCGATGGCCTTCACGGCGCGGAGCAGCTCCCCGCCGCCCATCCCGGGCATCATGAGGTCGGTCACCACCACGTCGGGCCGGTCCCGCCGAACCACCTCGAGGGCGGCCTGGCCCGAGTCGGCGAGCGCGACCCTCCAGCCCTCGCGGGTGAAGGTCCGCTCCAGCGGTTCCAGGTTGGATCGCTCGTCGTCCACGATGAGGATCAGGGGCGTCACGCCGCCGGATCCTACAACGCCTCTCCCCCAATCACCCGTTTGCCGTGTCAGCACCTTGGTGTATGAGTCCGGCGGGGCCGGCCCCGAACCAAGCCGGCGTGGAGGAACGCCATGAAGAGAAGCGCCGTCCTGATCGCCCTCGCGGTCGCCGCCTGCGGACCCTCGGTGAAGTCCGTCTTGGTCGAGCCCGCCCGGGTGACCCTCGACTCGAAGGGGGCGAGCGTCGAGCTCAAGGCCGTGGCCCGCGACGACAAGGGGCAGGCCATCGACCCCACCAGGGTGAAGGTCGCCTGGTCGAGCGCGGCGCCCCAGACCGCCAGCGTCGACGCGGTGGGGGTGCTGGTTGCCCAGCGGTCCGGCGAGACCACGGTGACGGCCTCGATCGGGGAGGTGAAGGGAACCGCACCGGTCGTGGTCTCCATCCCGGTCAGCATCAGCGTGTCGGCCCTGTCCAGCGACGCCCGCCCCGGCGACACCGTCCTGCTCAAGGTGACCGTGGTGGACGACACCGGCAAGCCGGTCACCGTGCCGCGCACCATCACCTGGACCAGCAGCGACGCCGGCGTGGCCCGCGTGGCCGACGGCAAGGTCGAGGCGATCGGGCCGGGGTCGGCGACCATCACCGCCGCCACGGGCGCGCTCAAGGGCGTGGCCACCGTCACGGTGCGGATCCCCGACTTCGCCAAGCTCTCGCTCACCCCGGCCAAGACCCAGACCGTGAAGAAGGGCGACAAGCTGACCTTCAAGGTCGCCGCCCTCGACAAGAAGGGGCAGAAGGTGGGCGGGGTCCCGGTCGCCTGGAAGTCCTCCGACCCACGCGTCGCCACCGTCTCCTCCGACGGTGTCGTCACCGCGGCGAAGAAGGGCAGCACCAAGATCACCGCGTCGTCTTCCGGGAAGTCGACGACCGTCGGGGTCACCGTCACCGAGGCCGCTTCCAAGTCGAAGTCGAAGGCGAAGCCGCCCGCGAAGAAGAAGAAGTAGCCAGCCGCGCGGCGCGCTCCCTAGGCCTCGGGGGCCTCGCCCGTCGGGGCGGCCGGGGCCTCCGCCTTGGGAGCAGGCTTCGGCTTGCCTGCGTTGGCCTTGGCGCGCTTGGTGGCGCGATTCTCGTCCTTGGCGGCCGCCTTGACCGGTGCGGGCGCGGGGGGCGGGGCAGCCTTCTTCTCGTCGGCCTTGGGGGAGTTCGCGTAGCGGTTCTTGAAGCGCTCGATGCGGCCGGCGGTGTCCATGATCTTCTGCTTGCCCGTGAAGAACGGGTGGCACGACGAGCAGATCTCGATGTGGAAGTCGCCGCGTGTGGAGCGGGTCTCGATGATCGCGCCGCAGGCGCAGGTCACCTTGGTCTTCTTGTAGTCGGGGTGGATGCCTTCCCTCATGACGTCCTTCCTGTCGCCTCTTGCATCGCGCTGGAGCGCGCGGTGGTCCGGGCGGGAACGGGGGATCTAGTACTTGTGGGCGGTTCCGTCAAGGAAGGCGGTCACTTGCCGCCCCCGACCATCATCTGGAAGAACTCGGCGTGGTTCCCGGCCTGGCGGAACTTGTCGAGCATGAACTTCATGGCCTCCACGTTGTCGAGGCCGTTCAGGATGGTCTGCCGCAGGATGTAGATCTTGGAGAGCCAGTCGGCCGGCAGGAGCAGCTCCTCCTTGCGGGTCCCGCTCTTCGCCAGGTCCATGCAGGGGAAGATGCGCTTTTCCATGAGCCTGCGGTCGAGGACGATCTCGGAATTCCCGGTGCCCTTGAACTCCTCGAAGATCACCTCGTCCATCCGGCTCCCGGTGTCCACGAGCGCGGTGCCGATGATGGTGAGCGAGCCGCCCTCCTCGATGTTGCGGGCCGCGCCGAAGAAGCGCTTGGGCTTGTGGAGCGCGTTGGCGTCCACGCCGCCCGAGAGGATCTTGCCCGAGGGTGGGACGGTCGAGTTGTAGGCGCGTGCCAGCCGGGTGATCGAGTCGAGGAGGATGACCACGTCCTTCTTGTGCTCCACCAGCCGCCGGGCCTTCTCGATGACCATCTCGGCCACCTGGACGTGGCGGGTGGCCGGCTCGTCGAAGGTGGAGGCCACCACCTCGCCCTTCACCGTCCGTTCCATGTCGGTGACCTCCTCGGGCCGCTCGTCGATGAGCAGGACGATGAGGGTGACCTCGGGGTGGTTGGCGGTGATGGCGTGGGCGATGTGCTGCAGGAGCACGGTCTTCCCCGCGCGCGGGGGGGAGACGATGAGGCAGCGCTGCCCCTTTCCGATCGGGGCGAAGAGGTCCACCACCCGGGTGGTCATCTCCTCGGGATCGTGCTCCAGGCGGAGCCGCTCGGTGGGGTAGAGCGGGGTGAGGTTGTCGAAGAGGGCCTTGGCCTGCCCCTCCTCCGGCGGCTCGCCGTTGATCGAATCGACCTGGAGGAGCGCGAAGTACCGTTCGCCCTCCTTGGGCTGCCGCACCGTTCCCCGCAGCGAGTCGCCGGTCCGCAGGTTGAAGCGACGGATCTGGGACGGCGAGACGTAGATGTCGTCGGGACCCGGCAGGTAGCTGAAGTCCGCGCTGCGGAGGAAGCCGAAGCCGTCGGGGAGGACCTCGATGGTCCCCTCGCTGGCGACCTCCATCTCCTCCTTCTTCTCCTCGGCCTTCCGCGACTCGGCCTGGAGGATGGCGAAGATGAGGTCCTGCTTCTTCATGGCCCCGGCGGCCTCGATGCCGAGGTCGCGGGCCAGCGCGGCCAGCTCGGCGACCTTGCGGTGCTTGAGCTCGGTCAGGCTGGAAGTGGTTGCGGAGGGCGCGGAGGGGGATGCAGGCATGTGTGGGGGTGTCCGATGCGAGGCGCCGGCGGGCGGAGGCCCGGGGGGGGGAGGCTGGCGCGGCTGCGGGGAGGTGGAAAGCTAAGGGGCACGGGCCGAACTGTCAACCTGAGAGAGCTTTCACCCGGAGAGGAGGTGGATGTGCGTGGGGATGCGCGCACACCCGCTTGTGCCATGGACGCGGGTCGCGCGGTGACGAGGTGGATCGGCGCGAGTGGCTTATGATGATCGCAAAGGAGGTCTCTTGCGTCCCCACGAGGCGGTCGTCGCCGGCTCCCCCGAGTTCGTCGATGCGCTGCTCCCACTCGTCACCGAACGTCTCGGCGGCGCCCCGCGCGTCGCCGACTCGCCGTACCTCGCCTCGGCGCTCTGCCAGGACGGGGCGCGGTTGCTCGTCTACGAGCACTGCGGCCGCGAGTGGCTCGCGCTCTGCGCCGAGCTGCGCTCGGCGGCCGGTCCCGAGCTCATCGTGGTGGCGGCGCTCCCGCCCGAGCACGCCGCCGACGTGGCCGAGATCTCGGCGGCGGCCAGCGCGGTGGTGGCCTGGCGCGGAGATGCCCGGCCCGTTCTCGATGCGGTCACTCGGGTGATGGCCGCGCGCGATGCGCCGAAGTCCGCGGCGTCGGTCCGGCGCCCCGGGCCGGTCCTCACGCCCCAGCCCACGCCGGCCGTGCTCCGTCCAGCCCCGACACCTCCCCCGCCCGCCGCGACGCCCCGTCCGCGCCCGGTGATGCCGGCCCAGGCGGCCCAGCCGGTCCCGGCGGTTCGCCCCGCGGCGGCCGCGGTGAAGGCGGCGCCGACGCCGACCCCCCAGCGCCCCTCGGCCGACCTCGCCGAGGAGTCGGCCTTCGACACCATCTTCGACGAGGAGCCCGGCGACGAGGCGGCCGGCGGCGTGGCGGCTGGTAGCGTGGCGATGCCGCTCCCGGCGGCCGAGCTACCCTCGCCTCCACCGTCGGTGACGTCCACGGTCTGGCCGGGCACGGTCCTCTCCCCCGAGGATGGGCTCGCCGTGGTCCGGGCGGCGCTGTCCGGGCTCTGGCCGGAGCAGGGGCTGCGCCGGGTCACCGAGAAGGTCGTGGCCGCGCTCTCCACCGCCGAGAAGGCGGCTGCACAGGGGCAGAAGCTCCCCTTCGATCCGGCCCCGGTTCGCCGTGCCGTCGGGCTCCGCTGGCAGGTTGCCGCGGCCATCGACGCCCTCCCTCCGCTCGGCGCGCAGATCGACCAGGGCGCGGTCCAGGCGATCCTGGGCGGCATCGACGACGTGCTCTCCGCCCTCAAGGAGCAGAGCGACGACGCCGGCCCGGAGGCCCTGCGCGCCATCGAGACGGTTCGTCACACGCTGGTCAAGGAGGCCATCGACCTGACCGAGGCGCTCCAGCAGGTCGCGCCCCCCGAGATGGTCGAGGAGATCACCACCAGCCGGAAGGCCCGTCGCGCCGGGGCGGCGCCGGTCACGCGAATGGTCCGCAACACGAGCCAGGCGCCCGCAGGGCCGAGCAACGTCCCCTGGGGGCTCGTGGTCGTGCTGCTGCTGGCCGTGGTCGGCGCGGCCGCCTACCACGGGTACCGGTACGTGAACCGGGCCAGGCCCGCCGCGTCCCCGATCACCGGCGCGCCCTCGGGGACGGTGGGCACGGTGACCCCGCAGGGCAAGGTGGTCGTGGTGCCGTCGGGGACCAGGATGGACCCGAAGGACATGGAGAACTTCAAGAATCTGGAGAAGGCGAAGGGCAACGAGGTCCGGGAGGTCTCCCCGGGCACGTTCATCGTCACGCCACAAAAGGACCGGTCGCTCGCTGCACCCGGGCCGGGTACCGCAGTGCCGCAAGGAGCAAAGCCATGAAACGCCGTCGCCACCAGCAGGTCCGTGGTTTCACGCTCATCGAGCTCATGATCGTGGTGGCCATCATCGGCATCCTGGCATCGATCGCGATCCCGGAGTTCCAGACCATGACGCTGCGCTCCAAGATCGCCGAGCGCGAGCCCATCATGCGAGGAATCGCCAAGGGCGTGGGCGACCTCCTCGTCAACTCGGGCTCCGCGCTGAACCCTACGCTGAGCGCCTGGAACCCGGTTGCCATTCCCGATGGCAACCGGAACCAGTGGCGGCGCGGCGCGACCGGGTTCGACAAGCTCTCGTTCGTCGTCGAGGGATCGACCTACTGTTCCTACAATTACGAATACGTCCAGGACGATCGACTGCTGTTCGTGAAAGGCCAGTGCGACATCGATGGAGACCTGGAACCGAACCTGCTGGTGCAAGTCTACGAGAACCTCGGCGAAAGTCTGCTGCTGGTGAATCCCGGGACCTCCAACCCTCGCGTGTTCTGACGCGCTCCCCGGTTGCCCCCGCCCCACGCCCCGCGTAACACTCCGCGCATGGCCGAAGGCGCGGCGAAGCGCATCGACGATCTCCGGGCGCGGATCCGCGAGGCGGACCGCGCCTACTACCTCCTCGACAGCCCGGTCCTCTCCGACGCCGAGTACGACCGGCTGATGCGGGAGCTCCTCGCGCTGGAGGAGGCCCACCCCGCGCTCGCGACGAAGGACTCGCCCACGCGCCGCGTTTCCGGCGAGGCTGCCGAGGGCTTCACCAAGGTGGCGCACCGGGAGCCCATGCTCTCGCTCGCCAACGTGGTGAGCGACGGGGAGCTCGACGAGTTCGACGCGCGGGTCCACCGGCTGCTCGACCTGCCGCCCGACGCCCCGGTCGAGTACGTCTGCGAGCCGAAGCTCGACGGGCTGGCCGTGGAGCTCGTCTACCTCGAGGGGGCGCTCGCCGAGGGCTCCACCCGGGGAGACGGGGCCGTGGGCGAGGAGGTCACCGCCAACCTGCGCACCGTGGGCGGGCTCGGCGCCAACGCCGGCGTGCTGGCGCGGCTGCGGGGGCGGTCCCCGGCCCGGCTGGAGGTCCGCGGCGAGGTGCTGCTGCAGAAGGAGCACTTCGAGGCCATGAACCGGGTGCTGGCCCGCCAGGAGAAGCCCCTCTTCGCGAACCCCCGCAACGCCGCCGCCGGCTCGCTGCGCCAGCTCGACTGGCGCGTCACCGCGACCCGCCCGCTCTCCTTCGTGGCCTACGAGGCGCTCCGGCCCGGGGAGCCCGGCTGGACCACCCACTGGGCCAAGCTCGAGGCCCTGGCCGCGTGGGGGTTCGCCGTGAACCCGGAGAACCGGCTCTGCCGCGGGATGGCCGAGGTGAAGCGCTGGAAGGACGAGATGGCCGAGCGGCGCTTCGCCCTGCCCTACGACACCGACGGACTGGTGGTGAAGGTGAACGGCCTCGACGAGCAGCGCCGGCTGGGCGCGGCCAGCAAGTTCCCGCGCTGGGCGGCGGCCTTCAAGTACCCGCCGCAGGAGGAGACCACGCGGGTGGAGCGCATCTGGGCCTCGGTGGGGCGCACCGGGGTGCTCACCCCGGTGGCCGAGGTGACGCCGGTCCGGCTGGGCGGGGCCACCGTGTCGCGCGCCACGCTCCACAACGAGGACGAGCTGCGGCGCAAGGACGTGCGCATCGGCGACGTGGTGCTCATCCGCAGGGCCGGCGAGGTCATCCCCGAGGTGGTGAAGCCGATCCCCGAGCGGCGCACCGGCGCGGAGCGGGAGTTCGTCTTCCCGTCCCGGTGCCCGGTCTGCGGCGCCCGCGTGGTCCGGGAGGAGGGGGAGAAGGTCCACCGCTGCACCGGCGCGGCCTGCCCGGCCCAGTTGGTGGGGCGGCTCACCCACTTCGCCCAGCGGAGGGCGCTCGACGTGGACGGGCTCGGGGAGGCGGTGGCCGCGGCGCTGGTGGCGAACGGCCACGTCCACGACTTCGCCGACCTCTACGCCCTCCCGGCCGCGACCTGGGAGGAGATGGAGATCGCCGAGACCAAGACCGGCTCGGCGGTGAAGCTGGGCGTGCCGCGGACCCGCCGGATCCGGGAGGCGCTGGAACGGTCGAAGGTCGCAACCCTGCGGCGGCTCCTCTTCGGCCTGGGGATCCCGCAGGTCGGCGAGGCCACGGCGGCCACGCTGGCGCGCCACTTCGGCACCCTGGAGCGGTTCCTCTCCGCCTCCGAGGACGACCTCCTCGGCGTCCGCGACGTCGGGCCGGAGACGGCGGGGGAGATCCGCGCCTGGATCGACGAGCCGCAGAACCGGCGCGTGGTGGACCGGCTCGTCGAGGCCGGCCTCCGACCGGCGGCCGAGCAGGCGCCGCGCGGCGGGGCCTTCGCGGGGAAGACGGTGGTCCTCACCGGCGGGCTCGTGAAGCTCTCCCGCGACGAGGCCAAGGCCGAGGTCGAGCGGCGCGGCGGCAAGGTGTCGGGCAGCGTCTCGCGCAAGACCGACCTGGTCGTGGAGGGGGAGGACGCCGGCTCGAAGGCCGAGAAGGCCCGTGAACTCGGGGTGAAGATCGTCGGCGAGGAGGAGTTCCTGCGCATGCTCGGGGAGGGTGCGCCGTGAGCTGCGGCGACCGGTCGCGCGTCCGGGCCCGCCTGCGCGTCACCGGCCTCGTGCAGGGGGTGTTCTACCGGCAGTCCACGGCCACCGAGGCGGGGCGGCTCGGGCTCGCGGGCTCGGTGAGGAACCTGTCCGACGGGTCGGTGGAGGTCGTGGCCGAGGGAGCCCGCGCCGCGGTCGAGGGGCTCGTCGCCTGGTGCCGCCGGGGGCCGCCCTCGGCCCGCGTCGCGTCGGTGGAGGTCGAGTGGGAGGCCCCGACCGGCGAGCCGGGCCCGTTCGCGGTCCGCCACTGAGCAAACCCCCGTTTTCACGGGGGACCTTGCCCCGCCGCTCCGGTGCGTGCTAGGTCCCGGTACCCCGGCGGCCGCAGGCGCGGCCGCGGCCACGGGCACCCGGCGGTTCGAACCCGCCGCCCGACGACATGACGACCCTCCTCTCCCTCGACGAGATCATCCTCGCCGCCCAGAAGCCCTCCCGTTACGTGGGCTGCGAGTTCGGAAGCATCCGCAAGGACCCGGCCACGGTGAGGCTGCGCTTCGCGCTGGCCTTCCCCGACACCTACGAGGTCGGGATGTCGAACCTGGGGTTCCGGCTCCTCTACCACGCGCTGAACGACCGGACCGACGTGTCCTGCGAGCGCGTCTTCCTGCCCTGGCCCGACATGGAGGCGATGCTGCGCCAGAACGGCCACCCGCTCTTCACCCTGGAGTCGCGCGCGGCGGTCCGCTCCTTCGACGTGCTCGGGGTGACGCTCCAGACCGAGCTCGCCTACACCAGCGCCCTCTGCCTGCTCGATCTCTCCGGCGTTCCCCTCCTGGCCCGCGACCGCACCCCCGACGACCCGGTGGTGGTGGGGGGAGGGCCGTGCGCCTTCAACCCCGAGCCGGTGGCCGACTTCTTCGACGCCTTCGCGGTCGGGGACGGCGAGGACGTGGTCCACGAGATCGCCGATGCCGTGCTGGCGTGGAAGGGCAGCGGCGAGGACCGGGCCGGTCTCCACCGGCGCCTCGCCCGCGTGCCCGGCGTCTACGTCCCGTCGCTCTTCGCCCCCCGCTTCGACCCGGCGAGCGGCGCGCTCCTGGCCATGGACGCGCTCGAGCCCGGCTACGAGCGGGTGGTCCGGCGCGTCGTGCCCGACATCGACACCCTCTCCACCTCGGCCTACGAGCGCCCCGTCGTCCCGTTCATGCAGACCGTGCACGACCGGCTGCCCATCGAGCTGCAGCGGGGCTGCACGCGGGGGTGCCGCTTCTGCCAGGTGGGCATGATCACCCGCCCCACCCGGCAGCGCAGCCCGGAGACGGTGCTTCGGGTCGCCGAGCAAGGGCTCAAGGCGTCCGGCTACGAGGAGGTGGGGCTGCTCTCGCTCTCCTCGGGCGACTACGCCTCCCTGAACCCGCTCCTCGACGACTTCCTCTCCCGGTACGAGTCGGAGCGGATCTCCCTCTCGCTGCCCTCGCTGCGCACCGAGACCATGAACGACGCGCTGGCCGAGAAGATCGCCCGCGTCCGCAAGACCGGCTTCACGCTGGCCCCCGAGGCGGCCACCGAGCGCATGCGCGCGGTCATCAACAAGGGCAACCGCGAGGAGGACCTGCTCGGCGCCGTCGAGTCGATCTTCAAGAACGGCTGGTCGCTCCTCAAGCTCTACTTCATGATCGGGCTGCCCGAGGAGCGGGACGAGGACGTGGTGGCCATCGCGAAGCTGGCCCGCCGCTGCCTGGGCGCGGCGCGCCGGGCGCTGCCGCCCGGCAAGGGCTCGGTGGCCATCAACCTCGGCGCCAGCACCTTCGTCCCCAAGCCCTTCACCCCCTTCCAGTGGGAGCCGATGATCACGCCCGAGGAGACCCGGCGGCGGCAGGCGCTGGTCACCGCCGAGCTGGGCGGAAAGAGCGGAGCCATCTCCTGGAAGCCCCACGACTCCCGCGCGGCGGCGGTCGAGGGGGTGCTGGCGCTGGGCGACCGCCGGGTCGGCACGGCGGTGCTCCACGCCTTCCGGCTCGGGCAGCGTCTCGACGGGTGGTCGGAGTGGTTCGACGAGGGGAAGTGGACCGCGGCCTTCGCCGAGATGGAGCGGGTCCACGGCGTGGGACTTCCCTGGTTCGTCTACCGGCGCCGCCGCATGGACGAGGTCCTCCCCTGGGACCGGATCGACTGCGGCGTCGAGAAGGCCTATCTCCAGAAGCAGCTCGCGGCGGCGCGGAACCTGGCCGAGGTTCCCGACTGCGTGCTCGCGCCCTGCAGCGTCTGCGGCGCCTGCGACTACGACCTCGTGAAGAACCGGATCCACCTGCCCGAGGACTACGTGAAGGCGCCGGCCCCACCCCCGCCACCCCGGGAGACGCCGGTCCGGACCCACGTCCGGGTCCGCTACGCCAAGGAGGGGAGGCTGGTCGCCCTCTCCCACCTCGAGGTGATGCACGCCGTCCTCCGGTCGGTCCGCCGGGCGGGGCTGCCGGTGGCCTACTCCCAGGGATATCACCCGAAACCGCGCATCTCCTTCGGGCCGGCCCTGCCGGTGGGAGTGTCCAGTACCGCGGAATTCCTCGACTTGGAGCTCGTGGGGAACCACGAACCGGGCGCCGCCGGCCGGGCGCTGGCCGCCGCCCTCCCCGAGGGGCTGGCCTTCCTGGACGCCCGGGAGATCGACGCCCGGGCACCGTCCTTGTCTGAGTCCGTGCGCGCGGTCCATTATCGGGTAGAATTCCCGCAGGGTTGGAGCGAGGAGTCGCTCTCCCGGAGAATCGAGGATTTTCATTCGGCGGACCGGTCGGTGGTGCGCAGAGCCGCCCCACCCAAGGCCCGCGAGAAGAAGCGAAGCCAGAGATCGGCGGCACCGAAGTCGAAGGAGATCGATTTGAAGGAGTTGGTGACCCACCTGTCGGTCGATGGACCAGGGCGGGTCGCGTTCAGCTTGAAGGCGGATCCATCGGGAAGCGCCAAGCCAGCCGAGGTGCTGGCGGCCGTGTTCGGCGATGGAGCGCCACCCAGGGGAGTCAAGGTCTTGAAGGAAGGCGTCAGCTTCGCGCGGGCGGCGGATGAGCCCCGTGGCTTCCAGCCGCGATCACCGCGCTACGCCGACGCCTGAGTGGAAACGAATTCTAGAGCTCGGCAGAGGGTCGCGAACTCCGCGACCCCCCCGGGCGCAGGGAATGCGAACGTGAGCATGAGCTCGACAGGCGATCCGCGGCCTCCGGCACCACCGGGGCGTCCGCGCTCGCGGCCCGATACGGGCCTCGCTCTCCCTACGTCTGGACCGGGCAGGCGAGGTCCGACATGGCGGGCAACAGCATCCTGGTGATCAACGCGGCCGGCGCGGAGACGCGCGTGGCCCTGATCGAGAGCGGCACCATCCACGAGTACTACCTCGAGCGAAAGCGCGAGAAGGGAATCGTCGGCAACATCTACAAGGGGCGGGTGGTCCGGGTGCTGCCCGGCATGCAGGCCGCCTTCGTGGACATCGGCCTGGAGAAGGCCGCCTTCCTCTACGTGGGGGACGTCTACGGCGACCCCGACTTCTCCGAGGAGTTCGAGCTCACCGAGGGTGAGCACTCCGAGCAGGTGCCCGAGGTGCCCTCCGAGCAGGAGGCCGAGGAGCAGGAGGTGAAGGCGCTGGCGGGCGAGGTCCCCGGTGCCGAGGTTCCCGGCGCCGAGCCGCCGGCCGTGGAGGGCGCCGCCTCCGAGGCCACCCCTCCCGCCGTGGCGGCCCCGGACTCCGAGGCCCCGGCGCAGTCCGTGGACGTCCCCGGGGCCTCCGACGTTCCCGCGGCCGAACTGTCCGCGGGGGACGGCGTCCCCGAGGTGGTGGTCTCCGAGGCCACCGCCCCCGAGGCGGAGCCGCCGGCGCCGGAGGCGTTCGCCGCGCCCATCCCCCTCACCCAGGTCGTCGAGGCGGGCGAGCCCGTCCCCCCGTCCGGCGTCGAGGGGGCTCCCCAGTCGTCCGTGGACGTCCCCGGGGCGACCGACGTCCCCGCCGGTGAATTGACTACTGGTGAAGCACCGGCCGTGGAGGGCGCCGCGCCCTCCGCCGGCAAGTTCGCCGTCCGGCCCGACGCGGCGCCCCGCGAGGCCCGCGGCGAGCGCGGTGAGCGGGGCCGCCGGGACCGCGAGGGAGGCAAGGAGCGCGACGGCAACCGCGAGGGCGCCCGCGAAGGGCGCCGCGGCGGCGGCAGGAACGGCCACAACGGCCACCGCCGCGACGAGGAGCGCCGTCCCCGCGAGCAGAAGAACATCCAGGACCTGCTCAAGGAAGGGCAGGAGGTCATCGTCCAGGTGGCCAAGGACCCCATCGGCACCAAGGGGGCCCGCATCACGAGCCACATCTCCATCCCCGGACGCCACCTGGTCTTCATGCCCACGGTGGACCACGTGGGGATCTCCCGCCGCATCGAGCGCGACAGCGAGCGGCGGCGCCTGCGCGAGATCGTGGACCGCATGCGCCCGGAGGGCACCGGCTTCATCGTCCGCACCGTCGCCGACGGCGTGGAGGGGCAGAAGCTCGAGGCCGACATCCGCTTCCTCATCCAGGTGTGGAACGAGATCATCCGCACCAAGGACAAGGTGGGCGCGCCCGCGCTGCTCCACCCCGACCTCGACCTCATCCTCCGGGCCACCCGCGACCTGTTCACCTCCGACGTGAACAAGCTCGTCATCGACGACCGCGACGAGCACGAGCGCATCCTGCGCTTCGCCCGCGAGCAGGCCCCGCACCTCGAGTCGCAGATCGAGCTCTACGCCGGACAGGAGCCGGTCTTCGACGCCTACGGCATCGAGCAGGAGCTGAAGCGGGCCTCGCAGCGCAAGGTCTGGCTGAAGAGCGGCGGCTACATCATCATCGACCAGGCCGAGGCGCTCACCGCCATCGACGTCAACTCGGGGCGCTACGTCGGCAAGAAGAGCCTCGAGGAGACCATCACCAAGATCAACGTCGAGGCGGCCAAGGAGATCGTCTACCAGCTCCGGCTGCGCAACATCGGCGGCATCATCATCATCGACTTCATCGACATGGACAAACCCCAGAACCGGGACAAGGTCTTCAAGTCCCTGCAGGAGGCGCTGGGGCGCGACAAGGCCAAGACCAACGTCCTCAAGATCTCCGAGCTGGGGCTGGTGGAGATGACGCGCAAGCGGGTGCGCGAGTCGATCACCCGCATGACCACCGAGCCATGCGGCTACTGCGACGGCAAGGGGCACATCCGCTCCCGCGTCACCGTGGCCTACGAGATCTTCCGGGAGATCCGGCGCGACTCGCCGAGCTTCCCGGAGCCGGTGCTGGTGGTGAACTGCCACCCCGAGGTGGCGCGCATCATCCAGGGCGCCGAGCGGGACGAGCTGCGCTACCTCATGGACCGCTTCAACAAGACCATCCAGGTGAAGCCGCAGACCGGCTACCACCAGGAGCAGTTCGACATCTACGGCCGCCAGGAGCGGGGCGAGGGTGGCGAGCCCATCGGCGGCGAGGGTCGCGGCGGCGGCGAAGGACGCGGCGGGGGTGAGGGTCGCGGTGGCGGCGAGGGGCGCGGCGGAGGTGAAGGTCGTGGCGGCGGTCGCGGCGAGGGTGGCCGCGGACGGCGCGATCGCGGCGGCAGGGGCGGCGGTGGTGGTGGTGGCGAGGGACGCGGCGGTGGCGGCGAGGGTCGCGGCGGCAACACCCCGCGTGAAGAGGCACCCCCGGCCAAGTCCGGGGAACCGGCCTAGGTCACCATGGCGACCGACGGAGCGCGGCGCGAGGCCGACACCCGGGCGCCGTGGCTGGCGGCGCTGCGGGCCGGCCTGGGTGCGTTCCGGGGTGAGGACCTGAAGCTCCGGGCCATGGCCCTCACCTACATCTCGATCTTCTCGCTCCTGCCGGCGGTGATGGTGACGGTGTCGATGGTCCGGTCGTTCCCGGACCTCGACCGGGTCCGGCTCCAGATCCAGGATTTCCTGACCACCAACCTCGCGGTCGGCGCCCGCGACAAGGTCCAGGCCTACCTCGACCAGTACGTCTTCGGGGCCTCGGCCATGACCCCGGGGTTGCTCGGATTCGCTCTCCTCCTCGCTTCCGCGGTGGTGCTCCTGGCCCAGGTCGAGCACGCGGTCAACGTGATCTGGTCGGTCCGCCACCCGCGGCCGCGCCTGCAGCGCTGGCTCACCTACTGGGCGGCGCTGACCATCGGGCCGCTCGTCATGGCCGGGTCGATCGCCATCGCGCTCGACGCCAACGATCGGCTGGGCGCTCCGCGGATCGTCGGGCAGGTGGCCGCCGTGGCGCTGAGCTACGTCTTCTTCGTGGTCTCGTACCTGATCCTGCCCGCCACGCGGGTGCGCTTCTGGCCCGCGCTGGGTGGCGGCGTCCTCGCCGGCACGGCCTTCGAGCTCGCCAAGGGGGGCTACACCTGGGCCGTGACCCACCTCTTCCGCTTCCAGGCCGTCTACGGCTCCATCGCGGCGGTCCTCGTCTTCCTGCTCTGGGTCTACCTGTCCTGGACGATCTTCCTCCTCGGGGCGCGGTTCGCCTTCGTGCTGCAGCACCACCGCGCCCTGGCCGACCAGGAGGAGCAGGGCAACGCCATGGGGCGCGAGTTGCTCGCGGTGCGCGCGCTCCTCGAGGTGGCGCTCTCCTGGCGGGACGGGCTGCAGCCGCCCGACGCCGGCGAGGTGGCCGACCGGATCGACGCGGCCGCGGAGCCGGTGCGCGACGTGCTCTCGCTGCTCGAGGAGGCGGGCTTCCTCTCCGAGTCGGACGACGGCCGGCTCGTGCCGACGCGGCCGCTCGACCGGGTGACGCTCGCCGACGTCCGTCGGGTCATCGCCGGGCCCCCGCCGCGCGCGGCCGAGGGGGGGAGCAACGCGATGCTCGCGGCGCTTCTCGACGAGGGGGAGGGCGCAGCCGTCGAGCGGCTGTCGCGAACCACCCTCGAGGACCTGTGCAGGGCGGTCCGGACCCCCCCTGCCCCGCCCCCTGCGGGGCTCGCTGCCGACTCGGCCGGGGCCTCCTCGCGCATCCCTGTATAAAGCTTGCCGAATTTCCAGGCCTCGGCTAGGCTTCGCAGCGGTTTCGCCCGGGTAACCCCCCGTAATGCGGAGCAACTCCATGCTGAAGTCGGACCTCATCAACATCCTCGTCGTGAAGCGCGGCGTGACCCAGAAGCAGGCCGAGCTCACCATCGAGACCATCTTCGAGTCGATGAAGGATGCCCTGTGCAAGGGCGAGAACATCGAAATCCGGGGACTTGGCGCGTTCCACGTCAAGCACTACGAGGGTTACCAGGGGCGCAATCCCAAGACGGGCGAGGTGATCCCGGTCCGTCCCAAGCGCGGGATTCTCTTCAGGACCGGCAAGGAGTTGCGCGACCGGGTGAACCACCCGGACGACGAGCCGGGCGCCGTTCCGTCGGCCGCGGCGCCGACGGAGTCCTCCCCCGGGAGTGGCGGGGCGCAATAGCTCGGATTCACTCGCAGAAAGCCGCTCGTCCCACCGGTCGCACCTCGAGGTCGGGCGGCAACTCATCGTAGGCCAGCACCGCAAGCCCTGGAAATCGCTGCGCGACGAGGTCGCGAAGCGGCCTGCGGACGTCTCCCGGAGCGAGCAGGGCCCGCGCGCGCGGCGCCACTGCGAGCGCAGATTCCACCGATGCGAGCAGCGCCCGGACGCCGTCCGGTCCGGGCGGCCCCGCGCCGCCGTGGATCGCGTCGCGGAAGGTGAGCTCGGCGGCAGGGTCGAGGAGCAGCGCATCGAGCGCGCGCCCCCGCAGCAGCGGCTGGGCGATGTGCCGGGAGAGCGATCGGCGGCAGACGTCGCAGAGGGCCGGTGCCGGCGCGCCGGAGGGCGCCGCGAGCAGCGCCTCCAGGATGGGGCGCAAGGGGCGGATCGAGACCTCCTCCTCGAGGAGCCGCCGCAGCACCTCGGCAATCACCACGGGTGAAACGTGGCGCGCCACCTCGCGGACCAGCGCAGGCGAGGAGGGCTCGAGCCCGTCGAGCAGGGCCTGCACCTCCTGGACGCCGAGGAGCAGGTGGGCCGCCCGGCGGAGGGCCGCGTGGGCCTCGGCCAGCGCCCGGTCGCCCGGGTCGAGCACCGGGCCGAGCGACCCGGCGCGGACCGCGCTCTCCGAGGCGATGACCGAGGCCGGGGCCCCGGTGATCGGGTGGCGCGCCTGCGCCGCCGGGATCCCGGCCAGCCGAAGCTCGTCCGCCGGCGTCAGGCAGAGCGACCAGCCGGCCGTCACATGCCCCGCGGCAGCCGGGGCTCCGTCCACGAGAAGGCGCCAGGCTCCCGGGCCGGAGCGTCCCGCCCGGACGGCGATCCGGCCCACCGGGACGCCCATGGAGGTCCAGAGGTCGCGCTGCAGCGCCGCCGCGGCCTCCCCGAGCCAGGCCGAGGCGTCGTCCCGGCCGGCCAGGAGATCGGGGGCGATCTCGACCGCGACCGCATCGACCGGCGCGAGGTCGCGCGTGCGGCTCCCCTCGACCGCCTGGGAGCCCACGGCCTCGGGGCCGCGGCGCAGGGCCCGGACCCCGGTCCACGAGAGCGCGGCGCCGAGGACGAGGAACGGGGCCGCGGGAAACCCCGGCGCGAGCCCCAGGGCGGTGAGGAGTGCGCCGGCCGCGACGAGCGCGCGCGGCTCCGCCACCAGCTCGCTCGCCACGCGCGAGGCGACGCTCCGCTCGTCGCCGGCCACCCGGGTGACCGCGATCCCGGCGGCCACGGCGAGGAGGAGGGAGGGGACCTGCGAGGCCAGGCCGTCCCCCACGGCGAGGAGCAGGTAGCGGCGCGCGGCTGCGCCAGCCGTCATGCCCTTCAGGAGGCCGGCCACCAGGCCGCCCACCGCGTTCACGAGCGCGATGGCGATTCCCGCCACCGCGTCCCCCTTCACGAACTTGAGCGCGCCGTCCATCGCGCCGTGGAGCTGGCTCTCCCGCTCGAGCTCCCGGCGCCGCCGGGCGGCCTCGGCGCCGTCGATGGCCCCGGCGCGCAGCTCGGCGTCGATGGCCATCTGCTTGCCGGGGAGGGCGTCGAGGGTGAAGCGCGCCGCCACCTCCGCCACCCGTTCCGCCCCCCGGGAGACGACGAGGAGCTGGACCAAGGCCAGGATGGCGTAAACCACCGCCCCGGCCACCCAGCTGCCCTGCATCACCACGCGCCCCAGCGCCTCGATGACCCGGCCGGCCTCGCCCCGGGACAGGACGAGCCGCGTGGAGGCCACCGCCACCGAGAGCCGCAGGAGGGTGGTGAGGAGGAGGATCGCCGGGAAGGCGGAGAGGCGCATGGCGTCGGGGGCGAGCAGCGTGGCGAGGAGCACGACGGCCGAGATCCCCAGGCTCGCCGCGACGAGGGCATCCACCACCGAGGGGCCCACCGGCACGAAGAGCAGCCCCACCAGCGCCACCACGGCGAGCCCCGGCGCGAGCTCGGCCGCCGAGGCGAGCCGGGCCCACCCCCGCCCGGCGGGGCCGGCGCTCACGTCCGCCCCCCGGCGTCGAGGCCGTGGACGTGGGCCAGGACCGCCGCCGTGGCCTCGTAGAGCTCCTCCGGGATGGCCTCCCCGACGTCGGCCAGCCGGAAGAGGGCCCGCGCCAGGGCCCGGTCCTGGACCACCGGGATGCCGAGGCGCCGGGCCTCGCGGCGCAGCGCCACCGCCTGGGCGCCCGACCCCTTCCCGAGGACCACCGGCGGGTCGTCCCCGCCGCGTCGGTGCGCCAGCGCGACGGCGAGCCGGGTGGGGTTCACCACGAGGCAAGTGGGCCGGCCCGGCGCGGCGGCCAGGGAGGCGTGGAGGCGCCGCCGCTCGGAGCGGTGGCGCGGGTCCCCCTCGTCCTCGCGCTGGTCGCGCTCCAGCTCCGGCCGGGTCATGCGCAGGCCCCGGAGGTGGCGGCGCCGCCGCAGGAGGAGGTCGGCTGTGCCGGCCGCCGCGAGGAGCGCCAGGATCGGGGGGAGGGTGGAGCCGACGGCCCCGGCCGCCTCGGCCCAGGCCGCCCCGGGGCGCATCCGCGGCACCTGCGAGAGGAGCGGGACCCGGTCGGCGAGGAGCCGCACCCCGAGCGCCACCGCCGAACCGGCGACGAGGAAGGCGAAGGCGGCCTGCCCCGGGCCAGCGGAGGAGAGGAGGCGCCGCATCCCCGCGCCCGGATCGACCCGGTCCCAGCGCGGGCGCAGGGCATCCGGCGCGAGGAGGCCGCCGGTCTGGAGCACGCCGGCGATCAGGGCCCCCGCGCAGGCCGCCAGGGCCGGGGCCGCTGAGAGGCGAGCGACCCGGAGGAGGCCGGCCAGGGCGAGGTCGGGCGGGACGGCCTCCGTCCACGAGACCGCTGCCAGGAGCGCCGCCCGGAGTGCCGCCGCCTCCTCCCGGACCAGGGAAGGCGAGAGAACGGCGAGCGCGGCCAGGCCCAGCGAGGTCGCGCCCAGCCCCACCAGCGCCCGGCTCACGGGGACCTCGCCTCGCCGGCGGGCCTCCCGGAGCCGGCGGGGGGAGGGGGGAAGGGATCGGCCGCTCAAGGCGCTCCCCTCGCGATCCGCTCCACCACGCCCCCGGCGAGCGCGGCCAGTTCCACCAGCCGCCCCCCGATGGCGGCCGCGGGAAGGGCCACGGCGGCGAGGGCGAGCGCGGCGCGGACCGGCGGCGCCGCGTCGAGCAGCGACGACCGGGGCGCGAGGCGGGAGGCCGCGGAGAGCGCCAGGTCGGCGCAGAGCAGCGCCGCCGCGGCGGGCGCGCCCAGGCAGAGGGCCGCCGAGAGCAGGTCGGCGGCGGCCGAGGCCGCGGCCTCGAGGCGGAGGATGCCGGGCAGCGCCCCTCCCACCGGCACGGTGCGGAAGGTGTCGAGCAGCGCCGCCACCAGCAGCCGGTCGGCCCCGGCCCAGGCCCCGAGCGCGACCGTCCACTGCGCGAGCAGGTCGCCCACCGCGGTCTCCCGCTGCCGGATCAGGGGCACGTGGAGTTCACCAAGGGTCGCACCGCGGAGCGTGTCCACGAGCCGGCCGGCGCCCCGGGCCGCCTCGACGGGGAGGCTCGCCGCGAAGGCCAGCGCGGCGCCGAGCGCGAGCTCCGAGGCCGCCACCGCCAGGAACGGCGTCCCGGGAGGGCTCCCGGCGCCCACCGCCGACCGCACCGCCGCCCCGAGCGCGAGGGCCAGCCCGGCCCGGGCCACCGGCGGCAGGAGCGGCCCTCCCAGGAACGGGGAGAGCGCCACCACGGGCAGGAGGCGCAGCGAACACGCCCCCACGTCGAGCGCGGCGCCGGCCAGCACCGGCAGGAGCGCGAGCGCGGCCGGTCCGGCGTCGTCGATCACGGCGCCACCCGGAGGGAGGCCTCGATGCAGGCCTGGCCGAACCTGACCACCCGCGCGGCCGTCCATGGCGCGGCGAGCCCGACCACCGTGAAGACGGCCACGAGCCGCGGGACGGCGCCGAGCGCGTGGTCCTGGATCTGGGTGACGGCCTGGAGCGCCCCGGCGAGGAGGCCCACGACGAGCGCGGCGGCCAGCGCCGGAGCCGACACGGCCAGCGCGACCAGCAAGGCCTCCCTTCCCGCGGCGAGGATGGTCGGGTCCACGCGGTTCTCAGGGGAGGTAGCCGGAGGCCAGGCCCCGGGTGACGATCCCGAAGCCGTCCACGGCCACGACGAGCAGGAGCTTGAAGGGCACGGCCACCGCCGAGGGCGAGACCTGGGTGAGGCCGAGCGAGAGGAGCACGCTCGCCACGGCGAGGTCCAGGACGAGGAAGGGGAGGAAGATCAGGAAGCCCACGGTGAAGGCGCGCCGCAGCTCCGAGACCACGAAGGCCGGGGCGAGCACGCCGAAGCCGTCTTCGCCTCCGTCCTCCCGGGGCGCAGGCGCGCCGCGAGCCCTCGCCGCCAGCAGGGCGAAGGCGCGCCGATCGCCCGGCGCGGCGAAGCGGG
>CAIQRS010000017.1 GCA_903874275.1 uncultured Anaeromyxobacter sp. | reverse complement strand
GGCTACCTGGTCCGCGGCGGACAGTTCGAGCCGCTGGACTGGTTTGGGCGCCGTCTTTCGAGAGGTCATTCATGGCTGTAGATCAAATCAATCTCCCCAGCGCAAGGCTTCTGATCGCCTTGCCAGGGGCGAGGCACTAGCCATGCACGTCCCGGACGGCTTCCTCTCCCCCGTCGTCACCATCCCGGCCTGGGGCGCGGCCGCGCCGCTCTGGTACTGGTCGGTCCGGAGGAACTTCGGTGCCTCGGCGACCGAGACCCTCCCGGTGATCGGCTCCCTGACCGCGCTCGCCTTCGTGGTGCAGGGGCTCATGATCCCGGTTCCCGGAGGGACCTCGGCGCACCTCACCGGTGTGGCCATCCTGGCGATCCTGTACAACCCCGGCGTGGCATTCGTCTGCGAGTCGCTGGTGCTGCTCCTCCAGGCGCTGTTCTTCGGCGCGGGGGGCTTCACCGTGCTCGGGGTGAACGCGCTCGCCATGGGGCTGCTCGGCCCGGGAGCGGCCTGGCTCTGCTACCGGGCGCTGCGCGGGATCTCCGCCACCGGCGCCGCCTTCCTGGGCGCCTACGTCGGCGTGCAGGTCGCCACGCTGGCCGTGGCGCTGGTTCTCGGGCTCCAGCACCGGCTCGACCCGGCCTACATGCCGGTGCCCTTCGAGGTGACGGCGGTCGCCATGATGGCGCCGAGCCTCACCGTCCTGGGAGTGGTCGAGGGGCTCTACACCCTGGCCACGGTGGCCCTGCTGCGAAGGGCGAGGCTCCTCGGTGCCGGCTGAGCCCCGCCGCAGCCAGGCCGTCCTCCTCGCCTGGGCGGCCTCGATCTTCGCCCTCTCGGCAGTCTCCGACCTGCGCGTGCTCTCCGCGGCCACGGTGGCGGCGCTCCTCCTCTTCCGGCGCGGGGCGCTCCGGGAGGCGCGCCGGGTCCTGGTCGGCGTCCTGCCCTTCGCGCTCGGCCTGTCGGCCGCGTCGTGGGGCTGGCTCGCCCTGCGGGGAGAGGCGCCGCCGGCCGCACCCTTCGCGGCGCTCCTCCTGCGCGCGTTGCTCATCGCCTTCGTGACCTTCTCCGTCCTGCGCCGGGTGGACCTCCTTCGCGCCGCCGCCCCCTTCCCCACCCTCTCCCGGCTCCTGGTCCTCAGCCTGGCCCAGATCCACGCCCTGCGGCTGCTCGCCACCGAGTCGGTGCTGGGCCTGCGCAGCCGGCTGCCCCGGCGGCCCCGCACCCGCGACGTGGTGGCCAGCTCGGGCGCCATCACCGCCGCCCTCCTCACCCTCTCCGCCCGCAACGCCCGCGACGTCGGCGACGCCATGCGCTCCCGGGGGTTCGGGTGATCTTCGATCTCCGCGCGGCCTCGCTCGCGGTGGAGGGACGCCCGGTGCTCCGCGACCTCTCCTTCTCGGTGGCCGGGGGGGATCGCGTCGTCGTACTCGGAGTGAATGGCTGCGGGAAGTCCACGCTGCTCCGGCTCCTCGACGGCCTGGCCTTCGCCACCGGCGGGGAGGTCCACTACGGAGGCGCGCCCCTCGACGCCCGCGCCCTGGGCGATCCCGCCTTCCGCCGCCGGTTCCGCGGCGAGGTGGGGTTCCTCTTCCAGAACGTGGACGCCATGCTCTTCAACCCCACGGTGGCCGACGAGATCGCCTTCGGCCCGCGCCAGCTCGGGCTCGACGACGTGGACAACCGGGTGGCCCGCCAGGCCGACCTGCTGGGCGTCACCGCGCTCCTCCCGCGTCCGCCCTTCGAGCTCTCCGGGGGCGAGAAGAAGCGGGTGGCCCTGGCCGCGCTGCTGGCGTGCGACCCGCGCGTCCTCCTCCTCGACGAGCCCACCGCCAACCTCGACCCGGCCTGGGCCGGGCGGCTCGTGGATCTCCTGGCCGGACGCGCGGACCTGACGGTGGTGGCCGCCACCCACAACCTCTCCGTGGCCGAGGAGCTGGGGAGCCGCGCGCTCCTGCTCGCCACAGACAGGCCCGGCCTGCTCTTCGACGGCCCCACCGCCGCGCTGCTGCGCGATCCCATGCTGCTCGTCCAGAGCGGCCTCGCCCACCGGCACCACCACACCCACGGGGGCACCGATCACGCCCACTTCCACGTGCACGACGTGGAGTGATCCGCCCCAGCAGGGCAACTGACCGCCCACCGCCCCGGAGGTATCCTGCCTGGTGAAACGGGGTGCCACATGGAAACCGGAAGGCTGGTGGTGTTCGAGGGGATCTACGGGTCCGGAAAGCTCGTCGTCGAGGTCGTCAACCGGTTGCGGGAGACGCTCGTGGGCAAGGGTGCCGGGGTCTACGAGATCGACAGCCCGGACACGGGCCGGGCGCGCATCATGGGCGCGCAGGAGCTCGACACCAGCTGGCGCTACGGGGTCTTCGAGGCCGACTTCTTCTTCGAGCTGGCGTCGCGGGCGCGGGTGGCCTCGGTGGTCCGGGAGGAGCTTTCCCGCGGCAAGATCGTCCTCTGCAAGAACTTCACCCTGGCCTCGGCGGTCCACGCCCGGCTGCTCGGGCACGACTGGGACGGCGAGGAACTGGGCGTGCTGGAGCGGCGCGCCCGCGGAATGCCCTTCGGGCGCGAGGTGGTGCCCGACCTCACCATCTTCGTGGACGTGCGCCCCGAGCTGGCTGCAAAGCAGCTGGGCGGCCGCGTCTCCGAGTTCTTCCCGCCGGGAACGCTGGAGCGGCAGAGGGAGCTCTACCTCCAGGAGCTCCACCGGCTGCCGCCCGGCCGTGGGAGGCTCGTCGCGGCCGGCTCGGAGGACGGTGTGTTCGAGGAATCCCTGGCTGCGATCCGGCCCCTCGTCTCGTGGACCCCATCCGCCTGACCCTCGATCATGGGGCCTCCGGAATGGGCCCCGCCCCCTTCAAGCCGTGGACGCATCCCCGCGAAGGGGCTAGTTCTGATGGCACGGACGCGCGGGGGCGCGACCGCTTGATGGGGGCGAGACAGGGAGTCCGCAGGTGAGCACAGTTCTGGCCGTCCTGGCCGCGGCGATGACCGCAGTCGCGGAGCCCGTGTACGTCGGCCTCGACCTCGAGTTCGGCCACCAGACCAGCACCTCGGCCGAGGCCGTGCAGCGGGGCGTGGAGCTCGCCATCGCCGAGGTGAACGCCGCCGGCGGAGTCCTCGGCGGACGCCCGCTCGAGGCGGTCGTGATGCCCAACCGCGCGGTCCCGGCACGCGGGGTCGAGAACCTCCGCAGCTTCGCGGCGCGGAAGGACGCGGTCGCCCTCTTCTGCGGAAAGTTCAGCCCCGTGGTCCTCGAGCAGATCCCGCTCCTCCCCGGGCTGGAGATGCCGCTGCTCGACCCCTGGGCCGCGGCCGACGGGATCGTCGACAACGGCCAGCATCCCAACTACGTCTTCCGCCTCTCGCTTCGCGACTCCTGGGCGATGCAGACCATGCTCGAGTACGCCGCGTCGCGCGGGCTCTCGCGCGTCGCCCTGCTGCTTCCGAACACGGGATGGGGCCGCAGCAACGCCGCCGCCGCCGAGGCCTACCAGCGCTCTCACGCGAGCCCGAAGATCGTCTCGACCCGCTGGTTCAACTGGGGAGTCGAATCGCTCCGCGAGGACTACGAGGCATTCCTCACCGCGGGCGCCCAGGCGCTGATCTTCGTCACCAACGAGGGGCCGGGAGCGGTGCTGGTCCGGGAGGTGGCCGCGCTCCCTCCGGAGAAGCGCCTGCCCATCATCGCCCACCATGGCATCGCCGGCGGCGACCTGGTCGCCCTGTCCGGTCCTGCGCTCGCCCAGGTCGATCTGACCGCGGTCCAGTTCTTCACCTTCGTGGGCAGCGCGCGACCGCAAGCCAGGGCGCTCCTTGCCGCCGCCGAGAAGCGGTACGGGGTCCAGGACGCCGGGCACGTCCTCTCCGCGGGCGGACTCGCCGCTGCGTACGACCTGACCCACCTCCTGGCCCGGGCAGTACAAAAGGCCGGGAGCACCGACCGGAAGGCCGTGCGAAAGGCCCTGGAGGAACTCCGCGACTACGACGGGGCCGTCAAGAAGCTGCCCCGCCCCTTCACCCCCGACCGTCATGAAGCGCTCGGGCCCGAGGACCTCTTCATGGCCCGCTTCACGGCCGCCGGCGGGCTGGTCCGGGTCGCGCGCTGAACCCCGTGTCCATTCCCCTCCCATCGCCCCTGCGGCATCTCGGCGACTGGCTCGGAGCCAGCGTCTACCGGCGCGTCGGGGTCTCCCTCGGAGCCACCACCCTTGCCTTCGCGCTGATCGTGGACACCGCGGCCTACCTGGCCGCCCGCAGCCAGATCAACGCCTCGGTCGAGCGGCAGCTCGAGACCGAGTCGAGGTACGAGGTGGAGCGGATGTCGCGCTCGCTCTCGACCACCGTGGATGCGGTGGCCGTCCTCGCCCGCAGCAGGCTCCTCTCCAACGCCCTGGTGGACTCGGAGGGGCGCCTCGCCTACGTGACCCCGTTCCTCCGCGACTTCCAGGCCGGGCGCAGCCGCAAGCGCGCACTCACCCTGGTGGACTTCCGCGGCATGCCCATCGCCACCACCCGGTCCGACGGGTCGGCCACGCCCATCTCGGCCCCCTGGGCCGCCCAGGTGGTGGATCGGGGGCGGCCATACGCCGAGTTCGGCGGCACCCGGGAATCGCCCGTCCTGGTCGTGGCCTGGCCCGTCCTCTTCCCGGAGTCCCGGACGGCCGAGGGGCTCCTCATTGCCGAGTTCGATGCCGGGTCGGCGCTCCGCGACGGCACGGACGGCGCCGGGCCGGTTGGTGCGCTGCGAATCCGCGCCACCGACGCCTCCGGGCTGGACCTCTCCAGCGGAGGGGACGAGGAGCCCTGGGAGGACATGCTCTCCCGGTCGGAGCTGGTCCCGGTCCCCGACATCCTGGCCCCGCTCGGCATCCGCGTCGAGGTCGGCGTTCCGCGGCTCACGGCCTACGCCCCGCTCCGCTCCCTGGCCCTGGTCTTCCTGATCGGCACGGTGTCGGTCGTCCTGGCCGCGCTGGGCGTCGCCCGCCTCGTGGCCGACCGGCTCACCCGTCCCCTCCGGCGCCTCTCCGCCGAGGCCGCCCGGATCGCCGACGGCTCGCGGCTCGACGCCTCCGTCTCCGTCGAGGGCACCGACGAGACCGCGCAGCTCGCCCGGGCGTTCAACGAGATGCTGCTGCGCCTCCAGCTCACCAACGAATCGCGGCTGTCGGCACTCCGGGATCAGAACGCGGAGCTCGTCCGGGCCCACGCGGCGGAGCGGCGCCTCGAGGGCGAGCTGCACAACGCCCAGAAGCTCGAGGCGGTGGGACGCCTGGCCGCCGGGATCGCCCACGAGATCAACACGCCGATCCAGTACATCGGCGACAACACGCGCTTCCTCGCCGACGCCCTGGAGTCGCAGAGCAAGATGCTGGACGGCCAGCGCCGGGAGCTCGACCGGGTCGCTCCCCCGGAGACGCTTTCCCGGCTGGACCAGATGGAGGTGGATCTCGACATCCCCTACGTCCGCGCCGAGGCCCCCCACACGGTGAGCCGGACGCTCGAGGGGATCCGGAGGGTCGCCAGCATCGTCCGCGCCATGCGCGAGTTCGCCCATCCCGGGAAGAGCCGGCCGGTGGCTTCCGACATCAACCGCTCGCTCGAGGCCACCCTCGACGTGGCCCGGAACGAGTACCGCTACGTCGCCGACGTGGTGACCGAGTTCGGGCAGCTGCCGCTCGTCACCTGCCGCCCCGGCGAGCTGAACCAGGTCTTCCTGAACCTCATCGTCAATGCCGCCCACGCCATCGAGGACTCGGTGCGGGGCACGGAGACCCGCGGGACCATCATCGTCCGGACGGCCACCGAGGGCGACGGGGTGGTCGTCGCGATCTCCGACACCGGCGTGGGCATCCCGACCGCGATCCGCGACAACGTCTTCGAGCCCTTCTTCACGACGAAGGACGTCGGGCGGGGCACCGGGCAGGGGCTCGCCATCGCCCGCAGCATCGTGGAGGCCCACGGGGGAACCATCACCTTCGAGACCTCGCCAGGGGAAGGCACGACCTTCCGCGTCCACATCCCCCGCGTCCCGGCGGACGCATGAGCACCACGTCGGAGCATCCCATGAACGCCACCGCATTCCCCCGCGTCCTCTGCGTCGATGACGAGCCCAACCTGCTCGCCGGACTCTCCAACGTCCTCCGGAAGCGTTTCGACGTCACGACGGCCGGAAGCGGAGCCGATGGGCTCAAGCGGATCGCGGGCTCCGACCCGTTCGACGTCGTCGTCTGCGACTACCGGATGCCTGCCATGGACGGCGCCGAGTTCCTGCGCCGGGTGCGGGAGATCGCCCCGGGCACGGTGCCCCTGCTGCTCACCGGCCACGCCACGCTGGATGGAGCCATCACCGCGGTCAACGAGGGGCGGGTCTTCCGCATCCTTCTCAAGCCCTGCCCGCCCGAAATCCTGGTGGGGGCCATCGACCAGGCGGTCGCGCACGGGCGTGCCCCTGTCCTGGAGCGGAAGCGGCTCGAGGAGGAGATCGACGGGCTCTCCTGCGAGCTCCAGGAGGCCGCGCGGCTCGCCACGGCGGGGCGCCTGGCCAGCGGCTTCGGCCACGAGATCAACAACATGGTGACCGTGCTCGACGGGACGATCACCGGCATCCGCGACGCGGCCGGGAGCGGAGCCCCCCTCGACCCGGAGGACGTGGCCGCGCTCTCGCACGTCCGCCGCCACCTGGCCACCCACGGCAAGAACCTCATGCGCCTGGGCCGGCCGCCGAAGGCCGGGAACGGAACGGCCGACCTGGGGCGCTGCATCTCCGACGCCGTCTCCATGCTTCGGGAGACCGGACCCCTCAAGCGGTCGAACGTGGTGGTCGAGACGCCGCCAGGGGACACGCACGTCGCGCTGGCCGAGACGCCCCTCGAGCAGATCCTCCTCAACCTGATCAAGAACGCGTCGGAGGCGGTGAAGGACGTCCGCGGCCGCGTCCCCACCATCCGGGTGGCGGTCGCCATCGACAGCGCCGCCGGCACGGCCACCTGCTCGATCTCCGACGACGGCGTGGGCATCCCGGCCGATCGGATGCCCCTGCTCTTCGAGCCCTACCAGACCACCAAGCCGGCCGGGAGTGGCACCGGTCTCGGGCTCTTCGTGGTCCGTCACATCGTCGAGTCGGCGGGCGGGACGGCTGCGGCGACCAGCCGGGAGGGCCAGGGCAGCACCTTCGCCTTCACCTTGCCCCTCGTGCCGCCCCCGTAGCGGCCGTCACGGCGCCTTGGCCGGGGTCTGGGTCTGCGGGACCTGCGACGGCGGCGGCGGGGAGCCCTTCTCGGGCGTGGGCCCTGGGGCCCTCTCCAGGGGGCCCGACCCGCCCGTGCACTCGTAGTCAACACGGATGCCGTACGGCGCGCCCGCCGGCCCCACCGGGTCGGCCATGGCCCCGGGGGTGGGAGGCGGAGGCCCGCCCCGGCCGGCGCCGCCCTCCTGGACCTGCGCCACGATGCGGTACTTCCCGTCGCAGTGGCTGCTCATGAGCTCCTTGGCGCTCTCCCAGGCCTTGTCGTTGTTGGCCGAGAGCATGATCGAGCCGCCGTCCGCGCGGGTCCCGATCCGCGCGGCGCGCCCCGGCGCAGCGCAGGCGGCGCAGGTGGCGAGGGCGACGAGGGCTGCCAGCACGGTCGGTCGGAGCATCCACGATCGGTAGCACGCCGGGCGCGCCGTTGCACGGTCGGGGGGCGATGTCGCATCATCCCAGATGGAGGTCACATGGACGCCACCACCCTGAACACCCACCTCGAGAAGCACCTCCGGGTCGCCACCTACCCGCTGGGGATCCGCCCGCTCCGCCCGGGCGAGCCCTTTCCGAGGAAGGCCCGGCGGCCGCTGGCCCAGATGGGCGTGAAGGTCGCCATCTGCCAGGCGCTCGGCCTGGCCCGGCGCTACGGCTGGACCATGGGCTTCTCGGGCGAGGACCTCTCCTGCCCCGTCGCCAGGGCGGTCTTCGGCTTCGAGGAGCGGAACGAGTACTACACCTCGGGAACCCTCGCCGACGGCATGTACGCCTCCTGCCAGGAGGCGGGCGCCCGGTTCGAGGGCGCGCTCGCCACCTACGAGCGGGGCGAGATCGCCGGGATCGCCGCCGGACCCCTCGACCGCATCGACTTCGAGCCGGAGACGGTGCTCGTCTACGGGAACTCGGCCCAGGTGATGCGGCTCCTCAACGCCTGCCTCTTCGAGAAGGGCGGGGCGCTAAGGAGCGAGTTCTCCGGCCGCGGCGACTGCTCCGACATCGTCATCCGCACCGGCAAGACCTCCGAGCCGCAGGTCATCCTTCCCTGCTACGGCGACAGGGTCTTCGGCATGACCGGCGACGACGAGATGGCCTTCACCTTCCCGTTCCGGATGGCCGAGCAGGTGGTGAAGGGGCTCGCGGGAACCCACGCCGGCGGCGTCCGCTACCCGATCCCCGTCTTCCTCCGCTACCAGGCCGAGTTCCCGAAGAGCTACCAGGAACTGGAGAAGCTCTGGGAGCAGGAGAAGCCCGGGTAGTGGGCCGTGGCCGGCGCGCTACCGCGGCGGGGGGTACTTCTGGAGCTTCCGCTGCAGGGAGCGCCGGTGGATGCCCAGCCGGCGCGCCGACTCGGAGATGTTGCCGGCGCAGTCGGCGAGCACGCGCTGGATGTGCTCCCACTCCGTGCGCGCCAGGGACGGCGTGTCGATGTCCACCTTCCCCTCCTCGATGGCCCGGCCGGTCAGGGCCGCAACCACCTCGTCGGCGTCGGCGGGCTTGGAGAGGTAGCCGACGGCTCCGCGCCGGGTGGCCTCGACCGCGGTGGCGATGGACCCGTACCCGGTGAGCATGAGGACCCGGGTGGCCGGGTCGATGGCGCGCAGCGCGTCGAGCACCTCGATGCCCGAGGCCCCGGGCATGCGCAGGTCCACCACCGCGAACTCGGGCGCATCCCTGCGGGCGACCGCGATGGCCGCCTCCCCGCTCTCGGCGGTGGTCACCTCGAACCCCCGCTCCCGCAGCGCCTTCCCGAGCCGCTCCCGCAGCACCTCGTCGTCGTCCACGAGGAGCAGCGTCAGCGCCCCTTCCCTGCCGGCGTCCTGGCTCATCCTCGTGCCTCCTCGCGCACCGTGCGGGTGCCTGGAATGGTGATCCGCGCCGTGGTGCCCTGCCCTGGCTGCGAAAGGACCTCGAGCGCGCCGCCCAGTTGCTCGGCCAGCGTGCGCGCGATGTAGACCCCGAGTCCGCTGCCCTGGCCCGGGTCCTTGGTGGTGAAGAAGGGCTCCCCGATGCGCGCCAGCACCTCCGGGGACATGCCGGCTCCCCGGTCCTCGACCTCCACCAGGACGCCCCGCTCGGTGCACAGCGCGCGGAGCCAGACCTCGCCGGTGGTGGCCTGGAGGGCGTTGGTGAGAAGGACCCGGAGCGCGCGCTCCATCCCCTGGACCGGCCCGCGGACCCGCACCTCGCCGCAGGCCAGCTCGGAGCGGACGCGTTCCCGCCCGGGCAGGCCGTCGAGCGCCCCCTCCACCCAGCGATTCACCGGGACCTCGACGATGGGCTCGCCGGCGTTCTCGCCCGCGCGGGCCGACATCTGCTGGAGGATGCCCTTGCAGCGGTCCACCTGGGTGCGGATGAGCCTGAGGTCGTCGAGCGCTCCCTGCGCGGCCCCTCCCCGGGAGAGCTCGCGGTCGAGCTCCTTGGAGGCGATGGCGATGGCCCCGAGCGGGGTCGCCAGCTCGTGGGCGGCTCCGGCGGCGAGGGTCACGAGCGAGGCCAGCTTGGCGCGCTGCTCGGCCAGGCGCCGCTCCCGGGCCAGTTCCTCGTCCCGTCCCGCCAGCGCGCGGGTCACCCGCTGCACGATGAGCACGATCACGAAGGCTGCCACGGCCACCGCCACGAGCATCCCGTAGAGGTGCACGGCCATCATGGCCTCGTGGTCCTGCACGCCGAAGGGCGCCCACCGCTGCATGGGGAAGAGGGCGCCCATGGCGAGGACGCTGAATGCTGCCTGCGTCCAGGACCAGCGTGGGGGGAGCAGCACCGCCGCCAGCGCCACGTTGACGATGTAGAGGGTGGAGAAGGGGTTGAAGTGGCCGCCCGAGAGGTGGAGCAGGCCGGTGAGCACGGCGGTGTCGAGGAGCATCACCCCGGCCAGGAAGCCGTCGGAGACCACCGGGTCGCGGCGCAGCCATGCCTGGAGGGCGAGGTTCACCGCGACGGCGAACCCCACCACCGCGCCGAGCGGGACGAGCGGGAGCTCCATGAGCCCCGCCGCCTGGACGCCGACGATGGCGGTGGACTCGCCGAGGATGGCGATCCAGTGGAGCTTGACGAGCCACTCCAGCTTGATGCGTCCGGGTTCGGCGGCGAGGTCGGGGGGGCGGGGCGGCACGAACCGGTCATCTTGACAGAGGGGCTCGCCGCCGAGAAAGGGCGCATTTTGTCGCACCCGGCCCGGGGGACGCTCTGGTATCGTCCCCCCCAGGAGGGTCCCCATTTTGCGCATCGTTTCGGCCGCCGAGGCCGTTTCCGTCATCCAGTCCGGCAACCGGGTGTTCATCCACAGCGTCGCCGCGGCTCCCCGCCGCCTCATCGAGGCGATGACGGCCCGCGCCGGCGACCTGCGGGTCGTGGAGATCGTCCAGTTGCACACGGAGGGCGACGCCCCGTACGCCGCGCCGGCGGTCTCCCGGAGCTTCCGGGTGAACTCGGTCTTCGTGGGCCCGAACCTCCGCGTCGCCGTCCAGGAGGGGCGCGCCGACTACCTCCCGGTCTTCCTGTCCGAGGTCCCCAAGCTCTTCCGGTCCGGGCTCCTCCCCCTCGACGTGGCGCTCATCCAGGTCTCGCCCCCGGATCGGCACGGCTTCTGCTCGCTGGGCGTCTCGGTGGACGCCACCCGTGCGGCGGTCCAGACCGCGCGGACCGTGATCGCGCAGGTCAACGTCCACATGCCCCGCTCCCACGGCGACGGGCTCATCCACGTGGACGACATCGAGTTCGGCGTGGAGGGGGACGACCCGCTCCCCGAGGTGCACCATCCTGCGATCTCGGACGTCGATCGCTCGGTGGGCAACCACGTCGCCGAGCTGGTCGAGGACGGGGCCACCCTCCAGATCGGCATCGGGACCATCCCGGACGCGACGCTGGCCGCCCTGGGCGGCCACCACCGGCTGGGCATCCACACCGAGATGCTCTCCGACGGGATCGTGGCCCTGGTGGAGCGCGGCGTCGTCACGGGCGAGATGAAGCGCGTGCACCCGGGCAAGATCGTGGCCGGCTTCGCGCTGGGCACGCGCCGGCTCTACGACTTCATGGACGACAACCCGCTCGTCCAGATGCTCGACATCGCCTACGTGAACGACCCGGAGGTCATCCGGCGCAACCCGCGCGTCACCGCCATCAACAGCGCCCTCGAGGTGGACATCACCGGCCAGGTCTGCTCCGACTCCATCGGCGAGCGGCTCTACTCGGGCGTGGGCGGGCAGATGGACTTCATCCGCGCCGCGGCGCTCTCCGACGGCGGCAAGCCCATCATCGCGCTGCCGTCGGCAACCTCCGGGGGCGTGTCGCGCATCGTGTCGCAGCTCAAGCCCGGCGCCGGCGTCGTCACCACGCGTGCACACGTGCACTTCGTGGTCACCGAGCACGGCATCGCCGACTTGTTCGGAAAGAACCTGCGCCAGCGGGCCGAGGCCCTCATCGCCGTGGCCGACCCGCGACACCGGGACGGGCTCGCGGCCGAGGCGCGCAGGCGGTTCGGGAGCTGGTGACCGCTAGAATCGCAGCTCGGGCGACGCCAGCAGCTGCAATCCGCCGATGAAGTAGCCCTCCATCGACCCGCCCTCGAGCACCAGGTCGAGGCCGACCCCGAAGCGGGTCGCGGCGAAGAAGGCCACGCCGACCCCGATGCGGCCGAGGAAGCCGAACTTGGACTCCGGGCCCATGAGCAGCCCGCCCCCGAACCTCAGCCGGCCCACCGTCTCGTCGGTGGGGGATCCCAGCCGGACCAGGAAGTCGAGGGTGGGCTCGTAGGTGGTGACCTTCGACGAGCGGTCCACGTTCTGGGTCCCGTCGAAGGAGGTCTGCTTGACCGAGCCAAATCCGAAGTTGAAGCCCAGGCTGACCGCGCTTGGGCCCCCCAGGTGGATGTCGATCTGGGGCCCGACCAGGAACGGGATGAAGCTCGCGTAGGAGGTCGTGGCGCAGGACCACCCATAGGAGCAGACGTACCAGTCGGAGTTGTAGAACCCGGCCCCCACGTTCACCCGCAGGACGTTGCTCCAGCCCTCGAGCCGCAGCGGAGGCGGCTGCTGGTCGGGCGGCATGAAGGTGTACTGGGCGGAGGCGGGGCCGGCGAAGGCGAGCGCGGCCGCGAGGGCGGCCACGTGGAGGAGGCGGCGCATTGCCCCTTTTACCGCAAGGGCGCGGGGTGCGACAGGATTCGGCGCTCGCCCGGGGCGCTAGGCGTGCTGCTGCGCGGGGGCGAGCTTCGGCAGCCGGACCCGCAGCGGCTCGAGTTCCTTCTCGGCGCTGACCCGCACCACCCGGTGGCTCGTCGGGTCACCGAGGACCTTGGCGACGAGGGCCTGGTTCAGGCCGTGCCCGCTCTTGTAGGCGCGGAAGTGGCCGATGACCGGGAGTCCGAAGAGCGACAGGTCGCCGATGGCGTCGAGCACCTTGTGGCGGGCGAACTCGTCGGGGAAGCGCAGCCCCTCCGGGTTCAGGATGGAGAACTCGTCCACCACGATGGCGTTCTCGAGGCTGCCGCCCCGGGCCAGGCCGGCCTTCTTCATCATCTCGATGTCGCGCAGGAAGCAGAAGGTGCGGGCGCGCGCCACCTCCCGCTCGTAGTTGCGGTCGGAGAAGGCGAAGCGGAAGGCCTGGTCGGTGACCAGCGGGTGCTTGAAATCGACCGTGAACTCCATGGTGAGCGCGTCGGCCGGCTCGAGGCGGGCCAGTTTGTCGCCGTCGCGGACCTCGACGGCCCGCTCCATGATGATGAACTGCTTGCCGGTGGGCTGCTCGGCGACGCCGCCCTCGCGGATGAGGGCCACGAAGGGGGCCGAGGAGCCGTCGAGGATGGGGATCTCCGGACCGTCCACCTCGATGCGGCAGTTGTCGATTCCCATGCCGGTGAGGGCCGAGAGGACGTGCTCGACGGTGTGGATGCGGGCCTTCCCGATGGCCAGGTTGGTGGAGAGGGTGGTGTCGGCGACGTGCTCGGCGCGGGCGGGGACCTCGACGCCGAGGTCCATGCGCACGAACCGGATGCCGCTGTCGGCGGCGGCCGGAGCGAGCGTGAGCGACACGGGACGGCCCGAGTGGAGGCCCACCCCCGAGCAGGTCACGCGCTTCGCCAAGGTTCGCTGATTCCAGTAGCCCATGTCTCGATACCTCCCAAGCTGCCACCAACCCGCCAGCCCGCCATGCCGCACCGCGTAAAAGCGTCGCGCCATGTGAAGGAGCAATAACAATGCCTGGGTGAAGTAGTTCTTACCGGAAGGAAGAAATGTCCTCATCCATCCGATATGACGAGGATTTAACCATTTTCATCCCGGAAAGCCAGTATTTGCGTTTGCGATTCCCTGTAGCCCTTGCCGAACAGCCCTGACAACTTTGTCGCGGTTCTGCAGGCTAGCGCAGTCCCAGGCGGTTTCGGGTATACGACCTCCGGGGTCGCCCCCACGAGCCGCCCCACGCCTGGAACGACGTGTGATCCCGCTCAAGAACGACATCCCGGTCCACCGGGTCCCGGCCGTGACCTGGGCGCTGCTGCTGGCGAACGCCCTGGCCTTCGGCTGGCAAGCCTGGTTCGCGATCCGGATCACCGGGGTGGCGAACGCGCCGGGCCTGCCCTTCGGCGACGTCCTGGCGAGGTTCGAGCAGGGGATCAACTACACCGCCCTCATCGGGGGCGCGATCCCGTGGGAGGTCGTGACCTTCCGGGACATCGGGCCGCGAGACCTCGTGTCCCCCCCGTTCACGATCCTCACGAGCATGTTCCTCCACGGTGGGCTCCTCCACCTGCTCGGGAACCTGCTCTTCCTCTGGGTGTTCGGTCCCAACGTCGAGGACGTGCTGGGCCGGGTGCGCTTCATCGGTTTCTACCTGGCGAGCGGGATCGCCGCAGCAGCAGCGCAGACGCTGCTCTCGCTGGCGCAGGGAGACCCGCTCATGCCCATGGTGGGCGCGAGCGGGGCCATCGCCGGGGTGATGGCCGCCTACATGGTCTTCTTTCCGCGGGCGCGCGTGCTCACCGCCATCCCGATCTTCTTCTTCATCCGCATCGTCCACCTCCCGGCGGGATTCTTCATCGGGCTGTGGTTCGTCCTGCAGGTGCTCTACGCCTTCCTGGGAGGGATCGGGTCGGGCGTGGCCTTCTTCGCCCACGTGGGCGGGTTCGTCTTCGGATGGGTGGTGACGAAGGCGCTGGTGATGGCGACGCAGCGGCGTCGCGGATCGGCGTGGTGACCTAGAACAGCGGGTCCTGGCCTCCGCGGGGGCGGTCGCGCCCCAGGTGCGCGTAGGCGGGCGGCAGCGCCACCCGGCCGCGCGGGGTGCGCGCCAGGTACCCCTCGCGCACCAGGAACGGCTCGTAGACGTCCTCGATGGTGTCCCGCTCCTCGCCCACCGCCGCGGCGATGGCCTCGATGCCCACCGGGCCTCCGCCGAAGACGTCCACGACGACCGTGAGGATGCGCCGGTCCATGGCGTCGAGCCCGGAGGCGTCCACCTCGAGGCGGGTGAGCGTGCGCTGGACGATGGCCGGGTCGATCCGGCCGTTCCCCTCGACCTGGGCGAAGTCGCGGGCCCGGAGCAGCAGCCGGATGGCGATGCGCGGCGTGCCACGGGCGCGGCGGGCCAGCTCCTCGACGCCGGCGGGGTCCACCGGGAGTGCGAGCTTGCGCGCCGCCCGGATGGCGATCTCCATGAGGTCGGCCGGGGCGTAGTAGTCGAGCCGCTCCTGGATGGGGAACCGGTCGCGCAGCGGGCTGGCCAGCAGCCCGGTGCGGGTGGTGGCTCCCACCAGCGTGAAGCGCTCGAGCTTCATCTCCATGGTCTGGGCGCCCAGCCCGGCGCCGAGGACCACGTCGAAGCGGTAGTCCTCCATGGCCGGGTAGAGGGCCTCCTCCACGGCGGGTGAGAGCCGGTGGATCTCGTCGATGAAGAGGATGTCGCGGGGCGCGAGCGCGGTGAGGAGGCCGGCCAGGTCCCCCTTCTTCACGAGGGCGGGGCCGCTCGTCACGTGGAGCGCGACGCCCAGCTCCGTGGAGAGGATGTGGGCGAGCGAGGTCTTGCCGAGGCCCGGGGGGCCGGAGAGGAGCACGTGGTCGAGGGCCTCGCCGCGCTTCCGGGCCGCCTGGGAGTAGACCCGGAAGTTGTCCACGAGCTTCTTCTGCCCGACGTACTCGTCGAAGCTGGCCGGCCGGAGCGACTGCTCGAGCCGCTCCTCTCCCTCCTGGACCCTCCCCGAAACGTCGCGCGCCGGCCGTACCGACATGCGGGTAATGTAGCACCCGTGTCCGACCGGCATGACGGGCGATTGGGCTTCTTTCGCGGGGTGGCCTCGGTCGCCGCCGCGCTGGGGGTCGCCGCGTGCGCGCGGCTCGAGCCGCCCGTGCCCCCGGGCCCGCTCGTCCCCTGCACCCGCGCCGCGGCGGTCGCATCCGACACCGTGGTGATCTCGGCCGGCGTCTGCAACCCGTGGTGCATCCACGTGGCGGCCCGGACCCCGGTCTACTTCATCAACGGCGACCCGACGCTCTACTACTTCACGGCCGACCCCACCCTCCCCTACGACATCCAGGTGCCGGGCTACGCAGGCGCGGTGACCCCGCCCCTCACCGACCTGGGCGCCGTGACCTGGACCGCGGTGCAGCAGCCGGCGGCCACGGTGACCATCTTCGTGGAGTGAGGGCGAAAGCCTACCCGCGCAACCGCTTGAGGGCGTCGCGCAGGAGCTCCTCGAGGGTGCGCCCGTCGGTGGAACCGGCCAGCGACTCGACCGCCTGCGCGGCCTGCTGGGGCTTGTAGCCGAGGCCGACCAGGGCCTGCTCGAGCTGGTCGGAGACCCCGCCGCGCGGGCCGCCCCTTCGCGGAGAGGCGGCGCGAGCCAGCGCGAGCAGCTTGTCCTTCAGCTCGAGCACCAGCCGCTCGGCGGTCTTCTTGCCGATGCCCGGCACCTTGGTGAGCCGGGCCACGTCGCCCGTGGCCACCGCGGCCGCCAGGTCGCGCGGCTCGATGCCGGAGAGGATGTTCTGCGCCGCGCGGGGGCCCACGCCCTTCACGCCGATGAGCGCTCGGAACACCGCCTCCTCCTCCTCGGTGGCGAAGCCGAAGAGGTCGAGCGCGTCCTCCCGGACGTGCATGTACGAGCGCAGCCGGACCCGCTCCCCGGGTGGAAGGGCGGCCAGGCAGGTGGCCGAGACGTGGAGCAGGTATCCGACGCCGTTCACGTCGAGCACCACCGCGCCCTCGCGCTTCTCGACGACCATCCCCTCGACGTGGGCGATCACGCGGCACCCCGGGCGCGACGGGGTCGCGGCAGCGGCGTGCGCCGCGGCGGAGAAGCGCGCGGGGCCGGCGCGCGGTGGGGGCCCCGGCCGATGTGGCAGACCGCGAGCGCGATGGCGTCGGCCTCGTCGGCGAGCAGCGCCTCGACGCCGAAGAGGGCCCGGACCATGTGGACCATCTGAGCCTTCTCGGCCCGGCCGTTTCCGGTGAGGGCGAGCTTGGCCTGCTGGGGCGCGTACTCGACGACCGGAAGGCCGGAGCGAGCGGCCGCGGCGAGCACCACCCCGCGGGCCTGCCCGAGGACCAGCGCGGAACGGGGCGACACCCCGGCGAACACGGTCTCGACCGCCACGGCGTCGGCCCCGGCCCGTGCGAAGAGGGCCTCGAGCCCGTCGAGGATGATGGCGAGCCGGTGCGGCAGGTCATGGTCGCCCGGCACGAGCACTCCCGACTCGACCACCCGGAGCCGGGAACCCGTCCTCGCCACCACACCGTAGCCGCACCGCTGCGTGCCCGGATCGACGCCGACGACCACCACGCCGGCATCGTGCCACGGCTCTGAATGTCCGTCCAGTACCGGGCCGCTACGCGCCGAAGCGCTCGAAGCACTGCCGGGGGCTCACCACGGGGATCCCGCCGAAGCTCCCGAGCCCCAGGAGTTCCGCATCTCCCGTGACGAGCAGGTCACAGTCCCCCGCGGAAGCGGTTCCCAGCACCGGGAGGTCGGTCCGGTCCTTCACGGTCTTGCCGGGAACCGAGGCCGGCTCCACCATCTCCGCCTGGCCGCGGAGGAAGCGGACGACCTCCCTGGCACGGCCCTCCGGCATCCGGAACTTCCCCGTCAGGTGACGCTCGACCTCTCCCAGGATGTGCTCGGAGAGGACGAGCTCGTGCGCCGCGAGGGTCTGCTCGAGGACGGCCTCGCAGAGGCCGTGGGTCGCGAAGGCCGCCAGGAGCACGTTGGTGTCGAGGACCACCCTCAAGAGATGCTCTTGAACACGTCCTCGTCGGTGAGCAGGCCACGGGCCCTGGCGTAGGGGAGCGCTCCCTCGCGAAGCGACCGGAAGCGCTCGACCGCCATGTAGCGGCGGAGCGAGTCCCGGACCAGCTCACCAGCGGGACGCCCGCGGCGGCGGGCCAGGCGCTCCAGCTCGCGCCGGAGCTGGTCGGGAAGGCGGATGGTCAGGGTCGCCACGGTGTAAGAACTTGTAACACGCAGGAGGAGCACGGACAACGCCCTGCCCCCGGGGCCCTACCGTTCCAATCGACCGTCGTCCGGCTTCACCAGCGCGAGCAGCCCCGCCCCGAGCGCCAGCACCGCCCCCGACCCCAGCGCGAGCCGCCAGCCGACCAGGAACGAGGTCCGCTCCCCGATCTCGAAGAGCAACCCGCCGGTGGCCACCCCCAGCACCATGCCCACGTTGCGCGAGGTGGCGAGGAGCCCCCCGCCCGAGCCCAGCTTTCCCGGCGGGAGCGCCCCCATCACCGCGCTGTTGTTGGGCGGCTGGAAGAGCCCCATCCCGCCCCCCTCCAGCGCCAGCCCGCAGGCGATGGCCCACATCGGGGTGGTCCCGTCGGCGAGGGCGAGCCAGGCCAGCCCGGCCGCCAGCATCGCGCCGCCCGCCACCTGGGGGATCCGCGGTCCGTGCCGGTCGGAGAACCAGCCCGACACGGGCGAGGTGAGCATGAGGGAGATGGGGACGACGGTCAGCGCCGCGGCGAGCTTCATCTGCCCGAGCCCCTTCACGTCGGCGAGGAAGAAGGGGGAGAGCAGCATCTGGTGGAAGACCGCGGCGTAGGAGAGGAGGGCCGCCACGAGCCCCAGGGAGATGGTCCGGTCCCCGAGCAGCGCCGGATCCACGAGCGGCGCCGTGCGGGCCCGCTCGGCCCGCCAGAGGAGGACCGACGCGACCCCGGCCGCGGCGACGAGCCCCAGGGCCAGGCGGCCGGAGTGCGGGGCGGCCTCCAGCGCGCCGATGGCGGTGGCCAGCGCCGCGCCCAGCCAGAGCGCCCCCGGCCAGTCGAACGGCGGCCGCTCCCCGGCGGCCTCCTCCGGGAGCGTGCGCCACGCCCAGACGGCGCCGGCGACGCCGACCGGCAGGTTCACCAGGAAGATGGCGTGCCAGGAGGTGAAGGAGAGGATGGCCCCGCCGATGGGCGCACCGGCGGTGAGGCCGGCCGCCACCACGCTGGAGACCGCACCGAGGGCCTGCCCCCGGTGCGCGCGGGGGAAGATCGCGGTCACGATGGCCGGCGCCATCGACATCATGGCCGAGGCCCCCAGCGCCTGGACCCCGCGCGCCGCCACCAGGACCGGAAGCGACCAGGCGAAGCCGCACAGCCCTGAACCCAGGGTGAAGAGGAGCATCCCCCCGGTGAAGACCCGCCGCCGCCCCATCACGTCGCCGAGCCTCCCGGCCGCCAGCAGGGCCGCCGAGATGACCAGGAGGTAGACGCTCACCACCGCCTCGACGCTCCCGATGGAGGCGCCGAAGTGCCCCCGGATGGCCGGGAGCGCCACGTTGACGACGCTCCCGTCCAGCGTGGCCATGAAGACCCCCACCGACACGGCGGAGAATCCCCACCAGGGGGAGCGCGCGGAGCCGGTGGTCATCCAGGCCTTCGAGCTTACCCGCTTTGCCGCCATGGCTGGCCCCGTTATGTTCGCGCGCCCGTGAAGCCCTCCTCCCCCACCCGCACCGAGGTGCGCGCGCTCGTCCGGCTCGCCGTGCCGCTGGCGATCGCCAACGCCGGGCAGTCGCTCATGGGCGTGGTGGACGCGGCCGTGGTCGGACGGGCCGGGGCGGCGCAGCTGGCCGGGGTCGGGCTCGGGTCGCTGCTCTTCTTCGCCGTGTCGGTGCTGGGAATGGGCACGATGATGGGGCTCGACCCGCTGGTGTCGCAGGCGCTCGGCGCCGGGGACGGGAGGCGCGCCCGCCACTTCCTCTGGCAGGGTGCATGGCTCTCCCTCGTCATCGGCACCCTCCTCTGCGTCCCGCTGGGCTTCGTGCCGCTTCTGCTCGGTCCGCTGGGGATCGCGCCCGATGTGGCGTCGCAGGCCTCCGGCCACCTCCTGGCCCGCCTGCCCAGCCTGCCCGCCCTGCTCTTCTTCTTCGCCGCGCGCTCCTACCTCCAGGGCTCGAACGCGCCCCGGGCCGTCGTGCTCTCGGCGGTGATGGCCAACGTGGTGAACCTGCTCCTCGACCTCCTGCTGGTCTTCGGCGGCGCGACCCTTCCCGCCTGGGCCGGGCCGCTGCGCGCCATCCCGCCGCTCGGCGCGGTGGGCTCGGGCGTCGCCACCGCGGTCGCCACCTGGCTCCAGGCCGCCTTCGTGGCCTGGGCAGCCGGGCGGATCCCGGTGGAAGGGAGCTGGGTGCGCCGGCCGGTGCTCGGCGAGATGCGACTGGCGGTGGATGTCGGGGCGCCGGTCGGCCTCCACATGGCCGCCGAGGTCGGGCTCTTCGCCATGGTGGGAATCCTGGCCGGCCGTCTCGGCGCGGTGCCCATGGCGGCCCACCAGGTGGCCATCGCGCTGGCCTCCTTCTCCTTCAACGCGGCGGTGGGAATCGGCAACGCCGGGTCGGTCCGGGTGGGCTGGGCCGTCGGCTCCGGCGACTCGCCCGCCGCGCGCCGCGCCGGGATGGTGGCCTTCGGGACCGGGGCGGCCCTGATGTCGGCCTGGGGCCTCGCCTTCGTCCTCTTCCCGGGGCTCTTCGCGAGGGCCATGAGCTCCGACCCGGCGGTGGTCGCCGCCACCACGCCGCTTCTCGTCGTGGCCGGGCTCTTCCAGGTCTCGGACGGGATCCAGGCGGTCGGAGCCGGGGTCCTGCGCGGCGCGGGGGACACCCGCTTCACCCTCTGGGCCAACCTGGCGGGCCACTGGGCGCTGGGCATGCCGGCCGCGCTGGGGCTCGGGCTCGTCCTGGGGTGGGGAGTCACCGGCCTCTGGTGGGGGCTGCTCATCGGGCTCTCGGCGGTGGCGGTGGCCCTCTTCCTGCGCTTCCGGCGCGTGGCTTCCCGGGAGATCCTGCCGATCCGCGGCCGGCGCGGGTCCGCCCCGACCGCCCGGCACCCCCCCGCCGTGTAGGATTGGCGCGTGCAGCTGCGCCGCATCCACGACTGGCTCTGGGAGATCCCGCGCGAGGGGGGCATGCGCGTCCCCGGGCGGATCTACGCCGACGGCATGCCCTCGCCCGACGACCCGGCGCTGCGCCAGGTGGCCAACGTGGCCTTCCTGCCCGGGATCGTGGGCGCCGCGCTGGCCATGCCCGACATGCACTGGGGGTATGGGTTCCCCATCGGCGGGGTGGCCGCGGTGGACCCCGATCACGGCGCGGTCTCGCCGGGCGGGGTGGGCTACGACATCAACTGCGGGGTGCGCCTCCTCTCCACGCGCGTTCCCGCCGGCGAGGTCCGCCCGCGGCTCCACCAGGCGCTCTCCCTGATCTTCCAGGACGTGCCCACCGGCGTGGGGGCGAGCGCGGCCATCCCCCGCCTCTCCGGCCGCGACCTCGACGCGGTGCTGGTGCAGGGGGCCCGCTGGGCCCTGGCGCGCGGCTTCGGCGCCTCCTCGGACGACGTGGAGAACTGCGAGGAGGGGGGCGCGCTCGCGGGCGCCGACCCGGCGGCCGTGGGGGAGCGGGCCCGGGAGCGCGGCGCCGACCAGCTCGGCACGCTGGGGAGCGGCAACCACTTCCTCGAGCTCGACGTGGTGGCCGAGGTGTTCGACGAGCCGGCCGCGCTCGCCTTCGGGCTCGTCCCCGGCGACCTGGCCGTCCAGATCCACTCCGGGTCGAGGGGGCTCGGCCACCAGGTCTGCGAGGACGCGCTGGCCGCGCTTCGCCCGGCCATGTCCCGCCACGGCCCGGACTACGCGTCGATCCCCGACCCGCAGCTGGCCTGCGCACCGGTGCGGAGCGCCGCCGGCCGGGAGTACCTGGCCGCCATGAGCGCCGCCGCCAACTACGCCTGGGCCAACCGGCAGGTCATGACCGGCCTGGCGGTCCGGGCGCTGCGCCGCGCCCTCTCGCTCTCCGAGGGGGACATGGGCGCACGGGTGGTCTACGACGTCTGCCACAACGTGGCCAAGCACGAGGAGCACCTGGTGGAGGGGCGGAGCCGCCGCCTCCTCGTCCACCGCAAGGGGGCCACCCGCGCCTTCGGCCCCGGCGACCCACGAGTCCCGGCCCCCTACCGGGAGGTCGGCCAGCCGGTGCTCGTCCCCGGCGACATGGGGCGCTGCTCGTACGTCCTGGCCGGCGCGGCCGGGGCCATGACCGAGACCTTCGGCAGCTCCTGCCACGGGGCCGGGCGGATCCTCTCGCGCCACCAGGCCATGAAGGCGGCCCGCGGCCGCTCCATCCACCGCGAGCTCGCCGACCGGGGCATCGAGGTCATCTCCCGGGGCAAGCACACGCTCGCCGAGGAGATGAGCGAGGCCTACAAGGACGTGACCCGGGTGGTGTCGGTGGTGGAGCGGGCCGGGCTGGCGCGCGTCGTGGCCCGGCTCGAGCCGATGGGCGTCGTCAAGGGGTGACCGGTGGACGACTTCCGGCTCCCGCCCGCGCGCTGGCCCCGCCTCCAGCTCTTCGAGTTCACCGACCTCCCCGGCCTGCCGCGCCCGATCCGGCGCTGGCTCGGTGACTACCTCCGCGGCATCGTCACGATCACCCGGCTCTTCGAGCCGGCCGGCCCGCGCATCGCCGCGCTCCTGGGAATCGCCCGGACCGACCAGGTGGTGGATCTGTGCTCCGGGGCGGGTGGCCCCTGGCCGGCCCTTTCACCCATGGTCGAGGCGGCGCTGGGACGCCCGGTCCGGGTCCGCCTGACCGACCTGCACCCCGACGGCGACACCTGGACCTGGCTCGAGGCCGGGACGGCCCGGGGCGTGACCGGCCATCCCGGATCGGTGCCCGCGGACGCGGTGCCGGAGGAGCTCGCGGGCGTGCGGACCGTCTTCGACGGGCTCCACCACCTGCCGCCGGCGGTGGCGCGCGCGGTGCTCGCCGACGCGTCCCGGAGGGGCGTACCGCTCCTCGCCGCCGAGGCGGTGGAGCGGAGCGTGGCCGGCCTTCTCGGGGTCCTCCTCTCCCCGCTCCTGGTGTGGCTGGTCACGCCCTTCCTCCGGCCGGTCACCCTTCCCCGCCTCCTCTTCACCTACGTCGTGCCGCTGATCCCCCTCCTCGTCACCTGGGACGGGGTGGTCTCGGTCCTGCGCTGCTACCGGCGGGAGGAGCTCCTGGCCCTCTCCGCAGGACTCCCGGGCGACATGGAGTGGCGGGTGGATCGGGCGCGCCCCTGGGGTCCGTCGGCCACCTTCCTCACGGGAACCCCTCGCGCACGGTGAAGGGGCGGGTTATTCGATTCCGGTGCGCCGCCCACGGCGCGGAGGCTCGACGTGACCGAAGACGTGCCCGTCCCCCCGCCCGGAGGGATCCCCTTCCCCCCCGAGGTGTCCGCCCGGATCTCCGCCGCCCTCGCCGCGCTCCCGGAGGGTTACCAGCCCCGCACCCGCCACCGCGACGGCCAGGTCCCGCACTTCACCAATCGTCTCATCGCCGAGACCAGCCCCTACCTCCGCCAGCACGCCCACAACCCGGTCAACTGGCACCCCTGGGGCGACGAGGCCTTCGCCGAGGCGCGCCGCACCGGCCGGCCGGTCTTCCTCTCGGTGGGCTACGCCACCTGCCACTGGTGCCACGTCATGGAGGAGGAGTCCTTCGAGGATCCGGAGATCGCGCGCCAACTCAACGAGGACTTCATCCCCGTCAAGGTGGACCGGGAGGAGCGTCCCGACGTGGACGCGGTCTACATGACCGCCGTCCAGGCCCTGAACGGCCACGGCGGCTGGCCCATGAGCGTGTGGCTCGACGCCGACCGGCGCCCCTTCTTCGGCGGGACCTACTTCCCGGCGCGCGACGGGGACCGGGGCGCTCCCAAGGGCTTCTCCACGCTGCTGCGCGACCTCGCCGCCATCCACCGGCGCGACCCGGCCCGCGTGGCCCGCGCCGCCGAGTCGATCACCGAGGCGATCCGGGCGGCCATGTCCGGACCGACCGGGACGGGGCCGCTCCCCGGCACCGAGGTCCTGCGCGCCGCCCAGGCCTTCTACGCCCGCATCCACGACCCCCAGCACGGCGGCGTGCGCGGTGCTCCCAAGTTCCCCTCAAGCATGCCGGTGCGCCTTCTCCTGCGCCACCACCGGCGGACCGGCGACGCGTCCTCCCTGGAGATGGCGGTCCACACGCTCGAGCGGATGGCGGCCGGGGGGATCCACGACCAGGTGGGAGGCGGCTTCCACCGCTACGCGGTGGACGAGTTCTGGCTCGTCCCCCACTTCGAGAAGATGCTCTACGACAACGCGCTGCTCACCCTGGCCTACGCCGAGGCCTGGCAGGTGACGGGGCGCGCCGACTTCGCCCGGGTGGTGCGCACCACGCTCGACTACGTCCTGCGGGAGATGACCTCGCCGGAGGGGGCGTTCTGGTCCGCCACCGACGCCGACTCGGAGGGCGAGGAGGGGCGCTTCTTCGTCTGGAGCGAGGGGGAAATCCGCCAGATCCTGAAGGACCAGGCGCCCCGCTTCATCGCCTTCCACGGGGTCACCCAGCGGGGAAACTTCGAGGGGCAGAACGTGCTGTCGGTGCCCCGCCCCGACGAGCGGGAGTGGGAGGCGCTCTCCGGAGCCCGGGAGATCCTGCGGCTCGAGCGGGAGGATCGTCCCCACCCGCTGCTCGACGACAAGATCCTGGCGGCATGGAACGGGCTCATGATCTCGGCCATGGCGGTGGGCGGGCGCGTGCTCTCCGAGCCCCGCTTCGTCGAGGCGGCGGCGCACGCGGCGGCCTTCGCGCTCGACCGGCTCCGGGTGAACGGCCGCCTCCAGCGCAGCTACCGCGACGGGCGCACCTCCGGACCGGGGTTCCTGGAGGACCAGGCGTTCCTGGTGCAGGGGCTCCTCGACCTCTTCGAGTCCACCTTCGAGCCGCGCTGGCTCGGCGCCGCCCTGGAACTCGCCGGGCAGTGCGAGGAGCTCTTCGCCGACCGGGAGGGCGGCGGCTGGTTCCGCACCGGACCCGACCACGAGCGGCTGGTGGCGCGCGAGAAGCCCGGGCACGACGGGGCCGAGCCGAGCGGCGCCTCGGTGGCGCTGCTCGACGCGCTCCGGCTCCACTCCTTCACCGGCGACGATCGCTGGCGGGAGGTGGCCGATCGCGCCCTGCGGGCCCACGCCTCGGTGCTGGAACAGCAGCCGGCCGCGCTCCACGAGATGCTGCTCGCGCTCGACTTCCTCACCGACGCGCCGCCCGAGATCGTGCTGGCCTGGCCGGAGGGTGGGCCGCCGCCGGCGGGGATGCTCGACCTGCTCCGACGCACCTTCCTCCCGAACCGGGTGCTGGCGGGAGCCGCCGGGGGGGGCGCCGCCGAGGCGCTCGGCAGGGTGGCGCCGGTGGCGCGTGGCAAGGTCGCGGTGGACGGGCTGCCGACGGCCTACGTCTGCGAGCGCGGGGCCTGCCAGCTCCCGGCCACCGACGAGGGCTCGCTCGCCGCGCGCATCGCCACGGTGAAGCCTCTGTAGGCGCAGGCCTCGCCGCCGCGCTACAGGCCGGCGGCGCGCCGCACCGCCTCGCGGGCCACGCCGGGACGGTTGCTGACCACCGCCGCCACGCCGAGCCTGGCCAGACGCTCCACCTCCCCCGGGTCGTCCACCGTCCAGACCAGGACGTTCACGCCGGCGCGGGTCCAGGCGGAGACCCGGTCCGCGGTGGCCAGCTCGCGCGCCAGGTGGATGGCGGAGGGGCGGATCGCCCTCACCGCCGCGGCGGCGCGGGCCCAGGCGACCGCCCCGGGCGCGACCAGGAAGCCGGTGACGACGTCGGGCGCGAGGGAGCGGAAGGCCCCGAGCAGGGAGGCGCTGAAGGAGGAGACGATCACCCTCTCCTCGACCCGCTGCTGCCGGATGGCGCGCACCACCTCCACGGCGAGCCCCAGGTCCGGGATGCCCCCGCTCTTCAGCTCCACGTTGACCACCGCGGACGGGAAGGCCTCGAGCACCTCGGGGAGGGTGGGAATCCGCTCGCCCGCGAAGGCCTCCCCCTTCCAGCGCCCGACGTCGAGCTCCCGCAGCCGGGGAAGCGGAGCGTCCTTCACGGCGAGTTGCGACTGCCCGGTCCGGGCGGCGTCGGCGTCGTGGATCACCACGGCCTCCCCTGATCCGCAGCGCCAGACGTCGAGCTCGAACCCGTCGGCGCCGAGTTCCAGCGACCGGCGGAAGGCGGCCAGCGTGTTCTCGGGGGCCTCGGCGCTGGCGCCGCGGTGGCCCAGGACCAGGGGGCGCCCAGGGATCGAAGGGTAGCTCGGAGGGGTCAAGGCGCGTTATGCTAACTCCCATGCGACTCGGTTTCGGCGAGATTCTCATCGTCCTCGTCGTGGTGCTGCTCATCTTCGGGGCCAACAAGATCCCCCAGCTGGGCGATGCCCTCGGCAAGGGGATCAAGAACTTCCGGAAGGCCACCGGGGGCGGCGACGACTCCATCGACGTCACGCCCGAGAAGGGCGAGCCCGGGCAGATCGCCGGGGCGCAGCGGACCGCCACTCCCCAGCCGGCGCCCACCGAGTCGAAGAAGGTGTAGTCCCCGGTCCGGCCTCACCGCTCCGCGAGCAGCCTCCGCGCCGCCTCCCGCACGACAGGGTGGAGCGTGCCGTCGCCGGCGATCTCCTGGACGAGGCGCGCCGGCATGGTGGGCAGGATGTGGAGCGCGATCTCGGTCTCGACGTAGGGGTTGCGGACCAGCGCCCGGCGGACCGCCACCCGGTTGCGGAAGCGCGGGTCCTCGTGGAGCGCACGCAGCGCCTCGGGCCGGACCGGGCGCCGCGCCGCGATGCGCGCCGCGACGGCCTCGGTGACCAGCGGGTTGCGCAGCAGCTCCCGGACGACCGCCGGGTCCCCCTCGGCGGCCAGCCGGGCCAGGAGATCCGGGTCGCGCCGGAGCCGGGCGAAGGACTTCTTGTGACCGAGGGTGATGGCCGACGCCACCGGATCGGCCTTGTCCCGAGGCGCGACGAAGGCCCGGCGCGGTCCCGGCGCGAGGAAGAGGGAGGCGACGTGGGGAAGGCCCCGCGCGCGGGCCTCGGCGTAGGCCGCCGCTCTCCACTCGTAGTCAATGGCGGACGAGGGATCGCGGAGGGCCTGCCCGATCGCGGCGATGGCCGGCGTTCCCCAGGCCTCGGCGCCGGAGGAGACCAGCGCGGCCAGCAGGGGGACCGCCTCCCCGGGCGCCATCCGGGCCAGGTGGCGCGCCGCCGCGCCGGCCCGCATGGCGCCCTCCTGGAGCGCGCAGATGCGCCGGGCGAAGGCCTCGGCCAGCCGGGAGGCGGAGTCCCGACCGGCCACGGTCAGCGCCCCCGCGCGGGGAACGGCTCGACCCGGAAGCGGACCGCACCGACGTCTCCCCCGGGCAGGGGCAGGAGGGCGAGGAACGGGAGGGCGCCGCCCGGCTCGATCCGGAGCGGGGCGCGGGAGTCGAGCCTGGCCTGGAGGGCGCGCAGGTCCTCCGGCGACCTGACCTCTGCGAGGTCCTCGGCGCCGGCGACCGTGCCGGCCGTCGCGATCGTCGTTCCCAGCACGGCGCCTCCGCGCTCCAGGAAGACCTGAACCACCACCGGCCCCTCGACGGGGTCCTGGCTGGCCCGGACGACGCCCCGCACGAAGATCAGGGGCTGGCCGTGGGCGCCCTCGTAGACCCCGCTCGTGACGGAGCCGACCTCGATCCCGCCGTGGCCGGCCCTCGGCCAGCGCAGGATGGCGCCGATCCCCTCGCCCCTCCACCACATCACGATCCCCAGCGTGACGACGAGCAGGGCCGCGAGCGAGAGGACGTTCATCGCCAGCGCCCGTGCACGCGCGGGGGGGATGCGCGCGGCGGACGTCGGCTCGGGCGGGGGGGCGGCGGACGGGGGACCGGGTGGCGCCTCGGCCTCGGGGGGGGCCGGACGCGGAACCTCCCGGGCGGCCTCGACCGGGGCTGGCCGGGGAGGAACGGGCTGCCAGTCGGTGGTCTCGCCCGCCATGGAGTCGAACGCCGGGTCGGGGCGCGCCTCGCCCCTGGCCAGGTCCACCTCCTGGAACCCGTCCGCGCCCACGTCGATGGCCTGGGAGGCCTCGGGATCGCCCCAACGCGCGGCGGCGACCTCGCGAAGCGGCGTGGCGCTCGGCGTGCGGTCCTCGAGCGAGGGCCCGTCCTCGACGGCCTGGTCGAAGTCGGGGGCAGGGCCCGGCTGGCCAGGCGTCCCGTCGGCGCGCTCCAGGTCGGCGAGGTTCGTGACGGGGAGCGAACCGAAGAGATCCTGGGGCGCGGAAGGCGCCTCCTGCGGGGGAGGAGGCTCGGGTGGCGGTGAGGGAGCCTCCGACCGGGTCGCGAAAGCGGCGAACGGGTCGGTCTCGAGCGCGAGGCCGATCGAGGAGACCGGGTCGGAACTGGCGCCCCCGGCGATGTCGAGCACCCCGGTGGGCCACCCCCCGGTCCCGGTCGGCTCGGGGGGAACGTGGGTTGGCTCGGGCGGCGGCGGCTCGTAGGAGACCGGCGCGGGCGTGGGGTCGGGTGCGGGGGCTGGCTCGGGGAGCGGCGGGGCCACGGCGAAGGTCTGCCCGCAGCGGGTGCACTTGATCCGCGCTCCCCTGGGTCCGACCTTGCCGTCGGCGACCCGGAAACGGGTGTTGCATGCGGAGCAGGCGACGATCATGCCGAGATTCCTGGATTCCCGGCGCAACCGTAGCATCGGAGCCCCTTGACACCAAGCGTCCCGCCGAGAACAATGCCGCAGTGCGGCAGGATTTTTTGCCGTTCCCACCCGAGGGGTCGAGATCTCCGATGAGTGAACAGCAGACGGCGGACGCGGACACGACCTCTTTGGGGCGTGAACCGAAGGTGATCAAGCGGTACGCCAACCGCAAGCTCTACGACACCGTCGAGTCACGCTACGTGACGCTCGAGGAGATCGCCGAGATGGTCAAGGCGGGGACCGAGGTGCGGGTCGTGGACAACCGCACCAAGGAGGACCTCACCAGCGTCACCCTCGCCCAGATCATCTTCGAGGAGGAGAAGAAGACCTCCAAGATGAGCCTCCGGACGCTGAAGGACCTCATCCGCCACGGCGGGGAGCGGGCCCAGCAGTTCGTCGAGGAGGCCCAGGCCGACCTCCGTGACAAGGTCCACACCCTCATCCCGCGCGTGCAGGCCACCGGCGACCGCGCCAAGGACCTGGTCGCGGCCTCCCAGGAGGCCGTCTCCCAGTTCCAGCGCCGCGTGGACGAGCGGGTCCGCACCGCCATGGACGGCGTGGCGAACATCCCCGAGCTGCGGAAGGATCTGCAGGCGCTCAATGCCCGGCTCGACGATCTCGAGCGGCGGCTCAAGGACCTGGACGGTTAGAGCAGCGCCGGGGCCGGCCGGTCCCAGACGGCGCGGGCGATCTCCGCCAGCGCCAGCGCCCCGCTGCAGCGGGGCGCGTACTCGAAGATGGTGCGCCCGTGGCTCTGGGCCTCGTCGATCTTCACCGAGAAGCCCAGCGGCGCCGCCAGGCGGTCGGGGAAGCGCGCCCGGAGCTTCTCCAGGATCTCGCCGGCGAGCTGGGTCTTCCGGTAGAGCGTGGGCACCACCAGCGTGACCTCGGGTGCGCGGCCGGTCTCGCGCCGCAGCACCTCCAGGCTGGCCAGGATCTCGGCGCAGCCGTCGAGCGCCAGGTAGGTGAGCCCCACCGGGAGCACCACCTCGGTGGCGGCGCGCAGCACGTTCTCGGTGACCAGCGACACCGAGGGCGGGGCGTCCACCAGCACCGCGTCCCAGGTCCCCTCCGGCACGTCGTCGAGCCGGCGGCGCAGCCGGTCGGCCCGGTCGTGGAAGGCGGCGACCTCGACCGGGAAGCCGGCCAGGTCCTTGTTGGCGGGGAGCAGATCGAGCCCGGGCACCGCCGTGGGGCGGGCCACGTCCCTCACCGAGAGCGACTCTCCGACCAGGACGTCGCGGATGGTGGGGAAGATGCCCCGCACGTCCACGCCCAGCGCCTTGCCGGCGTGCCCCTGCGTGTCGAGGTCGGCGACCAGCACCCGCATCCCACGCTGCGTGGCGATCCACGCCGCCGTGTTCACGCAGAGCGTGGTCTTGCAGGTGCCCCCCTTCTCGTTGACGAAGGCGATGCGCCGCATGTTCCCGGTCGAGGGCCTTTAGCCCTCGCCGCCCTCGTCCTCGCCCTCCCGCGCCTCGGCGCGGGCCAGGCGGGCGGAGAGTCCGTCGAGCAGTTCCTCCATCTCCACCAGCCGCCGCTTCAGCTCGTCGAGGTCGCTCGACGACGGGACCTGGGCGGCGTCGAGGGCGGCGCGCCGGACCCGGTCGATGCGCTGCCGGGCCTCGCCGGCCGCGGCCAGCAGGGTCTGGAGCGCGGCGCCGGCCACCTCGGGCGAGAGCACGCGCCCCACCTGCTTCTCGCCTGCGGCGCGGGCCTGGCGCAGGAGCGGGTGATCGAGGAGGGAGCGGAGCATGTGGACTTCTCTCCCCCCCGACGTTAGCTTGTCAAGCGTCGTGTCCGCCTCCGACTTGCTCGATCGCCGCCTCGTCGTGGTCACGGGCAAGGGAGGAGTGGGGAAGTCCACCGTCTCCGCCGCCCTGGCCGTGCTCGCCGCCCGCCGCGGGAAGCGCGTCCTCGTCGCCGAGGTGGACGCCCGGGAGCGCGTGGCCCCCATGCTGGGCGGCCGCCCCTCTGGGCCGGTGATCCGCCCGGTCCTCCCCGGCATCTCCACCGTCAACGTGGACCCGCGCCACGCGCTCGAGGAGTACGCGCTCATGGTGGTGAGGGTGCGGGCCATCTACCAGGCGGTCTTCGAGAACCGGGTGGTGCGCTTCTTCCTGCGCGCCGTGCCCTCGCTGGCCGAGACCCTGATGCTCGGGAAGGTCCTGCACGAGGCCCGCTCCGAGGCGCACGGGCGCCCGCGCTGGGACCTGGTGGTGGTGGACGCCCCCGCCACCGGCCACGCCGTGCAGCTCCTGGGGACGCCACGGGCGCTCCTCGACACCGTCCCGGGCGGGCCGCTGCGGCGCGACGCGGAGTGGATGCAGGCGCTCCTTTCGGCCCCGGACCGCACCGCGGTGGCGCTCGTCTCCCTGCCCGAGGAGATGCCGGTCACCGAGACCGCCGAGCTCGACGCCCAGCTCGGCCAGGGGCTCTCGCTGCCGCGCGGCCCGGTCTTCCTGAACGCCATGCCCGGGGCCATGTTTACTACTAGTGAATTGGACGGGCTGCGGGGGCTCTCTCCCTCCGCGCCCCCGCTCGGGCCGGCGGCCCGGGCGGCCCTGCTCCAGGGCGCGCAGCGGGAGCGGGCCGAGGCCCAGGCGGTCCGCCTGCGCGAGCTGCTGGGGCGCGACGTGGTGCCGCTGCCGCTGCTCGCCGCCGACCGCTGGGGCCGGCGCGCCGTGGAGCGCATCGCCGACGCCATGGACGGGCAGGTCTGATGGGCGCGCTCCTGCGATCCCTCCAGGGCAAGCGCATCGCCATCGTGGTGGGGAGCGGCGGCGTGGGCAAGACCTCGGTGGCCGCCGCCATCGCCCTCTCCCGGGCCATGGCGGGCGGGCGCGCGCTGGTCTGCACCATCGACCCGGCCCGCCGCCTGGCCACCGCGCTCGGACTCGGGACGCTGGGCAACGCCGAGGCCCTGGTCCCCCCCGAGGCCTTCACCCGGGCCGGCCTGGCGTCCACCGGGCAGCTCTTCGCCATGATGCTCGACGTGAAGCGAACCTGGGACGACCTGGTGACGCGCCACGCACCCGACGCCGCCACCCGCGACCGCATCCTGGGAAACCGCATCTACCAGCAAGTCTCCGGGGCCCTGGCCGGATCGCAGGAGTACATGGCCATGGAGAAGCTCTACGAGCTCTCCACCGAGCGTGACTACGACCTGATCGTGCTCGACACCCCCCCCACCGCCCACGCGCTCGACTTCCTGGAGGCGCCCGACCGCATCCTCGACTTCGTGGGCAACGAGACGGCGCGCAAGCTCTTCGCGCCGGCCCTCGACGCGGGGCGCTTCGGCGCCCGCCTCCTCCAGGTGGGCACCGGGTTCGTGGCCAAGACCCTGTCCCGCTTCACCGGCTCCGACGTCCTCTCCGACGTGGGCGACTTCCTCGGGCAGTTCCAGGGCATGTACGACGGGTTCAAGGAGCGGGCAACGGAGGTCCGCTCCCTGCTCACCCGCCCCGAGGTCGGCTTCGTGCTGGTGGCGAGCCCGAGCCCGCTCTCGGTGGACGAGGCCCTCTTCTTCCACGACCACCTGCGCACGGCCGGGATGCCGGTGGCCGGCTCGGTGGCCAACCGGGTGACCCCCGACCTCTGGCCGTTCCCGGGCCCGACGCCGGGCGCGTCGCCGCTGGCCGAGGCGCTCGCCGCCGGACCGGGATCCGGGGGCGCCGATGGCGGGCTCGACCTGGCCGAGCGGCTCTCCCTGGCGCTCTCGCAGCACCAGTCCTTCGCCCACTCCGACGCGCGCGAGGTGGAGCGGTTGCGGCGCGGGGCCTCCGGGCCGCACGTCGCCGTGCCCCGCCTGGAGGGGGACGTGCACGACCTCGCCGGCCTGGCCGCGCTGGCCGCCCATCTCTGACCCGGGGAATCCCATGCCCGTCGTCCGCCTCGAGGTCCACACCGGCGCTGCCTGCCAGCTCGTCGAGATCACCGCGCAGGTGCGCGACGCCATCCGGGCGTCCGCCATCGCGGAGGGGATCGCGGTGGTCTGGAGCGCGCACACCACCGCGGGGATCACCGTGCAGGAGAACGCCGACCCCGACGTGGCCCGGGACCTCCTGCTGGCCCTCGAGAACGCGGTGCCCCGCCGCGCCGCGCGGGGCATGTACCGTCACGGCGAGGGAAATTCCGACGCCCACGTGAAAGCGGCGCTGGTCGGGACATCGGCCACGCTGATCGTCGAGCGCGGCACCCCGGTCCTGGGGACCTGGCAGGGGGTCTTTCTCTGCGAGTTCGACGGGCCGAGGGTGCGGACCGTGGCGGTCAAGGTCGTCGCCGGCTAGAGCGAACCCCACCGGTCCACCTCCTGTCCGCTTGACAGGACGAACGTCCACTATATAGGATTCGCTCCCTTTTCCAACCGAGAGGACACCCCCGCCATGGCCATTCCCCCCAGCCGCAAGCTCCGCTTCGAGACCCTGCAAGTCCACGCCGGCCAGGAGCCCGCGCCGGGCACCAACGCCCGCGCGGTGCCCATCTACCAGACCACCTCCTACACCTTCGACTCGGCCGACCACGGGGCCAAGCTCTTCGCGCTCCAGGAGTTCGGGAACATCTACACCCGCCTCATGAACCCGACCACCGACGTCTTCGAGAAGCGCATCGCCGCCCTCGAGGGTGGCGTGGCGGCGCTCGCCACCGCGTCGGGACAGGCCGCGCAGTTCCTGGCCATCACCAACATCGCCCAGGCCGGCGACAACATCGTCTCCACCAGCCTGCTCTACGGCGGCACTTACAACCAGTTCAAGGTGACCCTCCCCCGCCTCGGGATCGGCGTGAAGCTGGTGGACGGCGACGACACCGCCGCGCTCGAGAAGGCCATCGACGGCAAGACCAAGGCGCTCTACGTCGAGTCGATCGGCAACCCCGCCGGCAACGTTCCCGACTTCGAGGCGCTGGCGAAGATCGCCCACAAGAACGGCATCCCGCTCATCGTGGACAACACCTTCGGTGCCGCGGGCTTCCTGGTGCGCCCCATCGAGCACGGGGCCGACGTGGTGGTGGAGTCGGCCACCAAGTGGATCGGCGGCCACGGCACGTCGCTCGGCGGCGTCATCGTGGACAGCGGGAAGTTCGACTGGGCGGCGAGCGGCAAGTTCCCCTTCTTCACCGAGCCCTCCCCCGGCTACCACGGCCTGGTGTTCAACGACGTGTTCGGGCCCAAGGGCCCGTTCGGGAACATCCAGTTCATCATCCGGGCTCGCGTCGAGGGGCTTCGCGACCAGGGACCGGCCCTCTCCCCGTTCAACGCCTTCCTGCTCCTGCAGGGGCTCGAGACCCTCTCCCTCCGCGTGGAGCGCCACGGGCAGAACGCGCTGGCCCTGGCGAAGTGGCTGAAGACCCAGCCGTCCGTGGCCTGGGTGAACTTCACCGGCCTCGAGGAGCACCCCTATCACCAGCGGGCGCGCAAGTACCTGAGGAACGGCTTCGGCAGCGTGTTCACCTTCGGGATCAAGGGCGGCCACGAGGCTGGCAAGAAGTTCATCAACGCGGTGAAGCTCGCGAGCCACCTGGCCAACGTCGGGGATGCGAAGACGCTGGTCATCCACCCGTCGTCGACGACGCACCAGCAACTCTCCGCCGAGGAGCAGAAGTCGGCCGGCGTGACGCCCGACCAGGTCCGGGTCTCGGTGGGCATCGAGCACATCGAGGACATCCAGGAGGACTTCGCGGAGGCCTTCGCGGCGGCGAGGTAGTCCACCCTCCCCGCCATGCCCCTCGCACCCGCACGAGCCACCTCGGTCCTGGATCTCATCGGCGGCACGCCGGTGGTCCGGGTCCGAGGCCTCGACACCGGCCCGTGCGAGTTGTGGGTGAAGCTCGAGAGCCAGAACCCGGGTGGCTCGATCAAGGACCGGATCGGCAGGTCGATGATCGAGGCGGCCGAGCGCGAGGGGCGCCTCGGGAATGGCCACCTGGTCGAGGCCACGGCCGGAAACACCGGCCTCGGGCTCGCCCTGGTGGCGTCGCAGCGCGGCTACCGGCTCACGCTGGTCATCCCCGACAAGATGAGCCGGGAGAAGATCTTCCACCTGAAGGCGCTCGGCGCCCGGGTGGTGATGACCCGCTCCGACGTGGAGAAGGGTCACCCGGAGTACTACCAGGACCTGGCCCGCCGCATCGCCGACGAGGAAGGGGCCTTCTTCGTCAACCAGTTCGAGAACCCCGCCAACCCCCGGGCCCACGAGGAGACCACCGGCCCGGAGCTGGTGGGGCAGTTCGAGGGGCTGCTCGACGCCATGATCTGCGGGGTGGGATCGGGAGGAACCGTCACCGGGCTCTCCCGCCATTTCGCGAAGGCGATGCCGGGATGCGAGATGGTGCTGGCCGACCCGGAGGGCTCGGTGCTGGCCGGATACGTCGCCACCGGGACCCTGGGCAAGGCGGGCTCGTGGCTCGTCGAGGGGATCGGCGAGGACTTCCTGCCGCCCATCTGCGACCTCTCCCGGGTCCGGCGCGCCTACACCATCCCCGACCGCGAGAGCCTCGACACCGCGCGCGCGCTCCTGCGGGCCACCGGCATCCTGGCCGGCTCCTCCTCCGGAACGCTTCTCGCCGCGGCGCTCCGCTACTGCAGGGAGCAGGACCGTCCCAGGCGCGTCTGCACCCTGGTCTGCGACAGCGGGGCCAAGTACCTCTCCAAGCAGTTCGACGACCAGTGGATGAACGACCAGGGGCTGATCGACCGGGCGCCTTCGGGGGACCTGCGCGACCTGGTGGCTCGCCGGCAGGCCGAGGGAGCGGTGGTCTCGGTCGGCCCGGACGACACCCTGCTCGTGGCCTACGGACGGATGAAGCTCCACGACGTGTCCCAGCTCCCGGTCCTCGACGGGGAGCGCATCGTGGGGCTGGTGGACGAGTCCGACCTCCTGGTGGCCGCCTTCGACTCGGAGCAGCGGCTCCGGGAACCGGTGGCGGCCGTCATGTCCACGCGGCTGCACACGGTGAGCCCGCTGACCCCGCTCCGGGACCTGCTCCCCCTCTTCGAGGACGGAATGGTGCCCATCCTCCTCGACGGCGAGACGTTCCTCGGGCTCGTCACCCGGATCGACCTGCTCCAGCACCTGCGGCGACGGCTGTCATGACGGTGGCGATCGCCCGGGCTTTCGCCTAGAGGATCGGGGGTGCTGCCCACCCTCGGCCCAGACGAGGTCCTGCGCTACGCGCGCCATCTTTCCCTGCCCCAGGTCGGGATGGAGGGGCAGCGGCGCATCAAGCGGGCGCGCATCCTGCTCGTCGGAGCGGGCGGCCTCGGTTCCCCGGCGGCGCTCTACCTGGCCGCCGCCGGAGTGGGGCGCCTGTCGATCGTGGACTTCGACGTGGTCGAGGTGACCAACCTCCAGCGTCAGGTCCTCCACGGCACCCGGGACGTGGGACGCCCCAAGACCGAGTCGGCCCGGGACCGGCTGCTCGATGTGAACCCGCACCTCTCCCTGGCCCTCCACGATGTCCGGTTCGGGGCCGCGAACGGGCTCGCGCTGGTCCGCGACCACGACCTGGTGGTGGACGGTTCCGACAGCTTCACCACCCGGTACCTGGTATCCGACGCCTGCGTGCTGGCCGGGCGCCCAAACGTGCACGCGAGCATCTATCGCTTCGACGGCCAGGCGTCGGTCTTCTGCGCTCCAGGGGGTCCCTGCTACCGCTGCCTCTACCCCTCGCCTCCGGCGCCCGGGGAGGTCCCCTCGTGCGCGGACGGGGGCGTGCTCGGCGTGCTCCCCGGCCTGCTCGGCACCATCCAGGCCACCGAGGCGCTCAAGCTGGTGGCCGGCATCGGAGAGCCCCTCGTCGGCCGCCTCCTCCTCGTCGATGCGCTCGCCATGGAGTTCCGGACGGTGAACGTGCGGAAGGACCCGGGCTGTCCGGCCTGCGGGACCCGGACGATCCGGGAACTGCGCGAGGAGGTCGTCGCCTGCGCGCCGGTCGCCCTGGAGGAACCGATCCCGGAGGTCACACCCACCGATCTCGTCGCCCGGCTCGGCCGGGGAGAGGCCATCACCCTCCTCGACGTCCGCGAGCCCCACGAATGGGAGATCGCCCGCCTCCCCGGCGCCCTGCTGGCCCCCCTGTCGCGGCTGCAGGGCGAGATCTCGCGGCTCGACCGCGCGAGCGAGGTGGTCGCCTTCTGCCGGAGCGGTGTCCGCAGCCAGACCGCCGGGAAGCTGCTCCGCGCCGCCGGCTTCTCGCGCGTCTCCTCGCTGGCGGGCGGCATCCTCCGCTACGCCGCCGACGTGGACCCTTCGATCCCCCGGTACTGATCCAGCCGGGAGCCAGGGGGCTGCGAGGCGTCCGGCCGACTGAATCCGTTATCGCGGACAGGCTGTTGACATCGCGGATGCGTCCGTCATATGAGATGACCATCCGCTATGCCATCGCGCACGCCATCCAGCGACGAGAGCGCCATCCGGCTGCGCCGGATCTCCAAGACCTACCCCCGGCCGGGGCGGGCCGACGACCTCGTCGCGCTCCAGGACGTGGACCTGGAGGTCGCCCCGGGCGAGGTGCTCGCGGTGGTTGGCGCCAGCGGATGCGGAAAGAGCACCCTGCTCCGGATCGTCGCCGGCCTCGAGCAACGGCACGGGGGGACGGTCGAGGTGGCCGGGCGTCCTGTGACCGGCCCTGGAACGGATCGGGGCGTGGTCTTCCAGGAGCACCGGCTCCTCCCCTGGCTCACGGTCGAGCAGAACATCGCGTTCGCCGTGCCCCACCTCGACCCCGAGTCCAGGCTCCGCACCGTTGCCGAGCACGTGGCCCTGGTCGGACTGCAGGGTTTCGAGCGCTGCTACCCTTCCCAGCTGTCCGGCGGCATGGCCCAGCGGGTGGCCATCGCCCGCGCCCTGGCACCGCGTCCGGCGGTGCTGCTCCTCGACGAGCCGTTCGGCGCGCTCGACGCCTTCACGCGGATGCAGATGCAGGACGAGGTCCTGCGCATCTGGGAAGCGGAGCGGACCACGCTGGTGCTCGTCACCCACGACATCGACGAGGCGGTCTTCCTCGGCGACCGGGTGGTGGTGATGTCGAGCCGCCCGGGCAGGGTGCGCCGGGTCATCCCCGTCGAGCTGCCGCGCCCGCGCGACCGGACCAGCTGGGAGTTCGCCTCGCTTCGCAAGGCGGTCCACCAGGAGTTCTTCCAGAGCCGAGGGCGCGAGCCCGAGTTCCAGATCTGACCCAGAGGAGAATGACGTGATCCCTTCGATTCGCCGCATCGCCCTCGCCGCAGCCCTCGCCTCGGTCCTGCCGCTCGTCGCCTGCCAGAAGGCGGACCGGCCCACGGTCGTGAAGCTGGACTACGCCACCTACAACCCGGTCGGCCTGCTCCTCAAGGAGAAGGGGATCCTCGACCAGGACCTGGCGAGGGACGGCATCAAGGTCGAATGGGTGAAGAGCCTCGGGTCGAACAAGTCCCTCGAGCTCCTCAACTCGAAGAGCGTGGACTTCGGCTCGACGGCCGGCGCCGCGGCGCTCATCGCCCGGTCGAACGGGAACCCCATCCGTTCCGTCTACGTCTACTCGAAGCCGGAGTGGACCGCGCTCGTGACCACCCCGGGGAGTGGCGTGAACCGGATCGAGGATCTCAAGGGGAAGAAGGTCGCGGTCACCCGCGGCACGGACCCCTTCGTCTTCCTGGTGCGCTCGCTCGCATCGGTGGGGCTCACCGACAAGGACGTCGAGATCGTCCCGTTGCAGCACCCGGACGGGAAGACCGCGCTGGAGCGCGGCGACGTGGCGGCCTGGTCCGGCCTGGACCCGCTCATGGCCACCACGGAGGTCGAGAAGGGCTCGAAGCTCTTCTTCCGGAGCCCTGACTGGAACACCTACGGCGTTCTCAACGTCCGCGAGGAGTTCGCCCAGAAGCACCCCGAGATCGTGGACCGCGTGCTGGCCTCCTACGAGAAGGCCCGCAAGTATTCCATCGCCCACCCGGACGAGCTGAAGGCGGCTCTGGCGAAGGAGGCCCATCTCAGCGACCCGGTGGCGGTGGTCGTCATCGGCCGCACCGACATCAGCTCGGGCGTGATCGGGGAGAAGCAGGCCGCCTCCATCCTGGCCGCCGGGGAGGTGCTGAAGAAGGGCGGCGTCGTGAAGCCCGACGTGGACGTGGGCGCGGTGGTGAAGGCCCTGATCGACCCGACCTTCTCGGCCCGGCTGGCCAACTGAGCCCGACGGTGGCCGGCTCGCAGCCCACGACGATCGAGGGAGCCGTACCGCAGGCGGCGAGGTCCGCTCGCGCTCCCGGCCCGCGCTTCCGCCCGGTCTCGGAGTGGGGGCCGGCGGCGGGCCTCCTCCTGCCGACCCTCGCGCTCATCCTCTGGGAGGTGCTGGCGCGGACCGGCTTCCTCCCGCCCAACTGGCTCCCGGCGCCGACCGTGATCGCGGACGCCATCCGCGATCTGGCCTCGTCCGGCGAGCTCTGGGGGCACCTCACCGCCACGCTGGCGCGGGTCCTGGCCGGGTTCGTTCTCGGCGTCGCCGCAGCCACCGTCCTCGGCGTCCTCACCGGCGCCTCGGCGTCCCTGCGCGCGCTGCTCGATCCGACGCTGCAGGCGCTGCGCAACATCCCCTCGATGGCGTGGATCCCCCTCTTCCTGCTCTGGCTGGGCATCCAGGAGGCCTCGAAGGTCACGCTCATCGCGGTGGGGGCCTTCTTCCCGGTCTACCTGAACCTCGTCCAGGGGATCCTCGACATCGATCCCAAGCTGGTCGAGGTCGGCCACGTCTACGGCTATCGCGGCCTGGCGCTCGTGCGCAGGGTGCTCCTTCCGGCCACGATGCCCGCCTACCTGGTCGGCCTGCGCGGGGGGCTCGGGCTGGCCTGGATGTTCGTCGTCGCCGCCGAGATCATGGGGGCCAGCCGCGGCCTGGGATACGTCATGATCGACGGCCAGGCGTCGAGCCGGGCCGACCTGATCCTGGCCAGCCTCGTCCTCTTCGCCCTCCTGGGAAAGGCCACCGACAGCCTGCTCGTCCTCGGGGGACGACGCTTCCGGCGCGGACGGGCCACATGAACGGGGCCGTGGCTCCGCCGCCCCCACCCCGTCCCGTCGAGGTGCCGGACCTCGCGGCCTATCGCCTGCTCCACGCCCGGAGCCTGGCCGACCCGGAGGGGTTCTGGCGCGAGCGGATCGCCCGGTTCCGCTGGAACCGACCGCCGGACCGGGTCCTCGAGGGCGACGGGCCGGCGGCCCGCTGGTTCCCGGGAGGGCGGCTCAACGTATCGGAGAATGCGCTCGACCGCTGGGTGGACGATGGGCACGGAAACGCCGCCGCGCTCCTCTGGGAGAGCGAGGCGGTGGACGCCTGGCGCCGCCCCGAGGAGGTGCGCCGATTCACCTTCCGTGAACTTCGCGACGCGGTGGCGCTCCTGGCGGGCGCGCTGCGCGCCCTCGGGGTGGAGGCGGGCGACCGCGTCACCATCTGCCTGCCCATCGTCCCGGAACTCCCCATCGCCATGCTGGCCTGCGCCCGGCTGGGAGCGGTCCACAACGTCGTCTTCGCCGGCTTCCCGGCACAGGCGCTCCTCGACCGGATCGAGGACAGCCAGAGCCGGGTGGTGATCACGGCCGACGGCGGATTCCGGAACGGGAAGCCCTTCCCTCTCAAGTCCGTGGTGGACACGGCCGCTCGCCGGACGCCGCTGGTGCAGAGGGTGCTGGTCCTGCGCCGCACCGGAGAGCCCGTCGCGTGGACTCCCGGCCGGGATCACTGGTGGCACGAGGCGATCGACGCCGCGACGCCGGCCGCACCGGTCCCGGTGGCGAGCGACGCGACGCACTTCCTCATGTACACCTCCGGCTCGACCGGGAAGCCAAAGGGGATCGCACACGGGACCGCCGGCTACATGGTCCAGGCGGCGCTCACCGCGCTTCACGCCTTCGACCTCCGGCCCGGGGACGTCGGATGGTGCACCGCCGACCCGGCCTGGATCACCGGCCACACCTACACCGTGTACGGCCCGCTCCTCAGCGGCGCCGCCACCGTGATCTGCGAGGGACCGCTGGGCTTTCCGGACTGGGACCGGGCCTGGGACGTGGTCGAGCGCCACCGGCCGTCGGTGCTCCACTCCACACCGACGCTCATCCGCGCATGGATCCGGCAGGGCGACGCCGGCCTGCGCGTGCGCGACCTCTCGTCCCTGCGCCTCCTCGCCTCGGTCGGTGAGCCCATCAACCCGACCGTCTGGCGCTGGTTCCGGGAGGTGGTGGGCGGTGGACGGCTCCCGGTCGTGGACACCTGGTGGCAGACCGAGGCCGGGGCTGCGATGATCTTTCCCTTCCCCTATGCAACTCCGGCCAGGCCCGGCTCGGCCACCCTCCCGTTCTTCGGCGTGGAGGCCGGCATCGCCGACGCGGAGGGCAGGCTGCTCGAGGGCGAGGCCGCCGGCCAGCTGGTGATCCGCCGCCCCTGGCCCGGAATGCTCCAGGGAATCTGGGGCGATCCCCGCCGCTGCCACGACACCTACTGGAGCTCCGTCCCCGGCGCCTTCGTCACCGGAGACGCGGCGCGACGGGACGGTGACGGCTGCATCTGGCTGCTCGGACGGACCGACGACGTCATCAAGGTGAACGGGCACCGGATCGGCACCGCCGAGATCGAGGGCGCGGCCGTGGCCCATCCGGCGGTCTCGGAGAGCGCCGTGGTCGGCCTGCCCGACGAGCGGTCCGGCGAGGCGATCCTGGTCTTCGCGGTGCTCCATCCCGGGCAGGAGGCCAGCGCCGAGGTGGAGCGCGGGATCGTGCGCTCCGTCGAGGAGAAGGTCGGACGGCTGGCGCGTCCGCGCGAGGTCCGGTTCCTCCCGGCCCTCCCCAAGAACCGCAGCGGGAAGATCCTCCGGCGGCTGCTGCGCGAGTGGGCGATCACCGGCCGCGTCAGCGGGGACGTGACCACCCTCGACGATTCGAGCGCGCTGCCGGCGTGACCGCGCCTCAGCCGCTCGCGGCCAGCGCCCGGTCGAGGTCGCGCAGGAGATCCTCGACGCTCTCCAGCCCCACCGAGAGCCGCACCACGTCGGGCCCCGCGCCGGAGGCGGCGCGCTGCTCGTCGGTGAGCTGGCGGTGGGTGGTGGACGCAGGGTGGATGACCAGCGACCGCGTGTCCCCCACGTTGGCCAGGTGCGAGAAGAGCTGGCAGGCCTCCACCAGCCGGACCCCGGCCGCGTAGCCCCCCTTCACGCCGAAGGTGAAGACCGACCCCGCTCCCCTGGGCAGGTACTTGCGGGCCCGCTCGCGGTGGGGACTCGACTCGAGCCCGGCGTAGGACACCCAGGCCACGCGGGGGTGCCCCTCCAGGAACCGGGCCACCCCGAGCGCGTTCTCGACGTGCCGCTCCATGCGCAGGTGGAGGGTCTCGACGCCGGTGAGGGTGAGGAAGGCGTTCATGGGCGCCATCGACGGCCCGAAGTCGCGCAGCGCGACCGCCCGGGCCTTCATGGTGAATGCGAAGTCACCGAAGGTCTCGTGGAAGTTGAGCCCGTGGTAGGCGGGCTCCGGCTTCGTCAGCGACGGGAACTTGCCGCTCCTCGCCCAGTCGAAGCGCCCCGACTCCACCAGCACGCCCCCCATCGACGTCCCGTGGCCGGAGAGGAACTTGGTGGTGGAGTGGACGATCAGGTCGGCGCCCCACTCGAAGGGGCGGCACAGGTAGGGCGAGGCCAGCGTGTTGTCCACGATGAGCGGGATGCCGGCCTCGTGCGCGACGGCCGCGACCGCCTCCAGGTCCACCACCACGCCGCCCGGATTGGCCAGGCTCTCGACGAAGATGGCCTTGGTCCGCTCGGTGAGGGCGCGCCGGAAATTCTCCGGGTCGCCCGGGTCCACCAGGTGCGCCTTCCAGCCGATGCGCGGGAAGCTGTGCACGAACTGGGTGATCGACCCGCCGTAGAGGGCCCGGGAGGCCACGAACTCGTCCCCGGGCTCGAGCAGCGTGAAGAAGGCCAGGAACTGGGCCGCGTGCCCCGAGGCGGCGGCCACCGCCGCGCGCCCACCCTCCAGGCTGGCCACCCGCTCCTCGAGCGCCGCCACCGTGGGATTGGTGATCCGGGAGTAGATGAAGCCGAAGGTGGAGAGGTTGAAGAGCGAGGCGGCCTGGTCGGCGTCCTCGAAGACGTAGGAGGTGGTCTGGTAGATGGGGACGTTTCGCGCGCCGGTCGTGGCATCCGGGCGCGCCCCGGCGTGGATGGCCCGGGTGGCGAAGCCGAAATCGGGCTGCTTCTCGCTCATCGGCGGCTCCGGAGGCGCTTCGAGGAGATGACGCCGGTGTTGACCCCGCACCAGCCCAGCTCGCCGAAGAGGCGGCCGTACTCGATCTTGGGGCAGCGATCCATGACCACCCGGAGCCCGGCCGCGCGGGCCCGCTCCGCCGCGGCGTCGTTGCGGACGCCGAGCTGCATCCAGACCACCTTCGCGCCGATGGCGATGGCCTCGTCGGTGATGGGGCCGGCGGCCTCGGCGTTGCGGAACACGTCCACCATGTCCACCTTCACCGGCACGTCGGCCAGGCGCGCGTGGACCGTCTCCCCGAGCACCACCTCGCCCGCGTTGGCGGGGTTCACCGGGACGACGCGGTAGCCCTTCTGCTGCAGGTACTTCATGGCGAAGTGGCTGGGCCGGTTCCACTTCGGGCTGGCGCCGACCATGGCGATGACCCGGACGTCCCGGAGGACCTCCCGGATCTCGTCGTCGGTGTAGTGCAGGGGCTCGTGCACGTGGGTTCCTCCGCCTTGTCTTCCTGCTCCGTCATCGCGGACAATACCGCACCATCGTGAAACGACCCCATTCCTACGACACCAACCTGGACCGGAACCAGGCCAACCACGCCCCGCTGACCCCGCTCTCGTTCCTGGACTGGACGGCGGAGGTCCACCCCGACCTGCCGGCGGTCATCCACGGGGCGCGGCGCTACACCTGGGCCGAGACCGCCGCCCGCTCGCGCCGCCTGGCCTCGGCGCTGGTTCGCGAGGGGATCGAGACCGGCGACACGGTGGCCTTCATGGCGGCGAACACCCCCGAGCTCCTCGAGGCCCACTACGGCGTCCCCATGACCGGGGCGGTCCTCAACGCGCTCAACACCCGGCTCGACCCGGAGAGCGTCGCCTTCATGCTGGAGCACGGCGAGTCGCGCGTCCTCGTGGCCGACCGGGAGTTCGCGCCCACCGTGGAGCGGGCCGTCGCCATCGCCGGGCGCAAGCTGCGGGTGGTCTACATCGACGACTCCGAGTACGACGGACCGGGGGCACGCGTCGGCGACCTTGACTACGAGTCCTTCCTGGCCGGCGGCGACCCAGGCTACGTGCGCTCCGAGCCGCGCGACGAGTGGCAGGCCATCTCGCTCAACTACACCTCCGGCACCACCGGAAACCCCAAGGGCGTGGTCTGCCACCACCGGGGCGCCTACCTGAACTCCGTCGGGAACATCCTCACCTGGGGGATGCCGCACCACTCCGTCTACCTCTGGACGCTGCCGATGTTCCACTGCAACGGCTGGTGCTTCCCCTGGACCATGGCGGCGAACGCCGGGACCAGCGTCTGCCTGCGCCGCGTGGAGGCGGCCCGGATCCTGGCCCTCATCAAGGAGCACCGGGTCACCCACTTCTGCGGGGCGCCCATCGTCCACCGGCAACTGGTGGACGCTCCCGCCGCGCTGCGCGCCGGCATCACCCACCGGGTGTCGGCGATGGTCGCCGCGGCCCCTCCCCCCGCGTCGCTCATCGCCGGGATGGAGCGGATCGGCATCGACCTCACCCACGTGTACGGCCTGACCGAGGTCTACGGCCCGGCCTCGGTCTGCGCCAAGCAGCCCTCCTGGGAGACCCTCGACGTGGCCGGCCGGGCCGAGCGCAACGGGCGCCAGGGCGTCCGCTACTCGGTGCAGGAGGCCATGACCGTCCTCGACCCGGCCACCGGCCAGGAGGTCCCGGCCGACGGCGAGACGATGGGGGAGATCGTCTTCCGCGGGAACATCACGATGAAGGGCTATCTCAAGAACCCGCAGGCCACCGCGGAGGCCTTCGCGGGCGGGTGGTTCCACTCGGGCGACCTGGGCGTCCGCCACCCCGACGGCTACGTGAAGATCAAGGACCGCTCCAAGGACGTCATCATCTCGGGCGGGGAGAACATCTCCTCGGTCGAGGTGGAGGAGATCCTCTACCGGCACCCGGCGGTCCTGGCGGTCGCGGTGGTTGCCCAGCCCGATCCGAAGTGGGGCGAGAGCCCCTGCGCCTTCGTCGAGCTCGGCGCGGAGGGCTCGGTCACGGAGGAGGAGCTCCTCTCCCATTGCCGCGCCCAGCTGGCCCATTTCAAGGTCCCGCGGAAGGTGGTATTCGGTCCCCTCCCCAAGACCTCCACGGGGAAGATCCAGAAGCACGTGCTGCGGCAGCGGGCACGGTCGGTGACGGCCATCGAGTGAGAGAGGCGGACGGCATGAGCGAGAGCGCAGCGGCGGTCGTCGAGGCACCCCTGGTCACCCGCCGGGACGAGGGGGGCGTGACCACCCTCACCCTGAACCGCGGCGACCGGTTCAACCCCCTTTCCACGGCCATGATCGCCGCGCTGGAGGCCCAGATCGACGCCGTGGGCGCCGACCGGACCGCGCGGGTCGTGGTCCTGGCCGCGGCGGGGCGCGGGTTCTGCGCCGGCCACGACCTGAAGGAGATGCGGGCCCGCGCCGACGACAAGGAGTGGCAGCGCAAGCTCTTCACCGACTGCAGCCGGATGATGGTGAAGATCACCGAGATCCCGCAGCCGGTCATCGCGCGGGTGCACGGGATCGCCACCGCGGCAGGCTGCCAACTGGTCTCCACCTGCGACCTGGCGGTGGCCTCCACCGACGCGCGCTTCGCCCTGCCGGGCGTGAACGTGGGCATCTTCTGCTCCACCCCCGCCGTGGGCGTGGCCCGCAACGTCGGACGCAAGCGGGCCATGGAGATGCTCCTCACCGGCGAGCTCTTCGACGCCGCCACCGCGCTCTCCTGGGGGCTCCTGAACCGCGTCGTCCCCCCGTCCGAACTCGACGCCGAGGTGGCGAAGTTCACCGGGATCATCGTGGCCCGCAGCGGCAAGGTGGTGGCCTCCGGCAAGCGGGCCTTCTACAGGCAGATCGAGCAGCCGCTGGTGGGGGCCTACGCGCTCACCACCGAGACCATGGCCTGCGGGATGGTGGAGCCGGACGCCGCCGAGGGCATCGACGCCTTCCTGGGCAAGCGCCCGGCCCGCTGGCCGGCGCCCTGAGCGCGCCGACCGGGACGTCCGGACGCGATCAGATCCGGTCGCCCGGACCCTCGACCTGCTCCGGGCGCTCGATGCGCTCGATGACGTCGTGCCGGTAGAGCTCGGCGATGTGCTCCTCCAGCTCGACGTAGCCGCGCGACGAGAAGAGGTCCCGGCGGTTGCGGGGAAGCGGGAAGGGAACCTCCAGGTCGGCGATGACGCGGCCGGGAGCGGACCCCAGGACCACCACCCGCCCGCCCAGGAGCAGCGCCTCGTCCACGTCGTGGGTGACGAGGAGCACGGTCCGGCGCGGGCTGCCGGACGACCAGACCTCCAGGAGCAGGTCCTGGAGGCGCGCCCGGTTCACGGGATCGAGCGCGCCGAAGGGCTCGTCGAGCAGGAGCAGATCGGAACCGAGCGCCAGCACGCGGGCGATGGCGCCGCGCTGCCGCATGCCGCCCGAGAGCTCGTGGGGGTACTTGGCGGTCGAGTCGGCGAGCCCGACCAGGCGGAGGTATTCCTCGGCGAGATCCCGCCGCTCCGCGCGCCCCAGGCCTGGCGCCGCCTTGCGCACGGCCAGCTCCACGTTTCCCCGCAGGCTCATCCAGGGGAAGAGGGCGTAGTCCTGGAAGACGATGGCGCGGCGGAGCGAGGGGCCGGCCACCACCTCCCCGGCCCACCGCACCGTGCCCTCGGCGGGGTGCTCCAGCCCCGCCGCGAGCCGCAGGAGCGTGCTCTTTCCCGACCCGCTCGGCCCGAGGAGCGAGACCAGCTGCCCCCGGGGGACGACGAGATCGATGGAACGGAGCACGGGGGACGCGCCGTAGGAGAAGGTGAGGTCCCGGATCTCGAGCATGCGACTGTATCCGCCATAACGGATTTGCGGTCAATCCCGGGGCGCCATGGGGCCTCCGTAAGCCTCTGAAACCGCAGATTCAATCCATTTTGGCTTCATTCCGCTTGACAAGATGTTCGTCCGTTATGCAGGATGCATCCGTTCCGCCGGACCCATCCCATGAACCCGCCCCGCACCGCCACCGCAGCCGCCTCCCCGCCGGGGGCTTCCGCCACGACCCTCGCCCCCGGCCGCACCTTCTGGGACGAGGGGGTCGAGACACGCCCCCGTCCGGAGCTGGAGGCGCTCCAGGTTTCGCTGCTGCGCGACCACCTCGATCACGCCTACCGGGGCTCGCCCTGGTACCGGCGGGCCCTCGACGCGGCCGGCGTCTCGCCCCGGGACATCCGCTCCATCGCCGACGTCGCCCACCTCCCCTTCGTGGACAAGAAGCTCCTGCGGGACCGGCAACTGGCGGCGCCGCTCCTCGGCGACCTCGCAGCGGTGGACGAGCGGGAGGTGGTGTACGTGTCGGCCTCCAGCGGCTCGACCGGCGTCCCCACGCTCTCCCCGTTCACCGCGGAGGACTTCGACGAGTTCCAGGACGTGCAGGCCCGCCTCTTCTGGGCCGCCGGACTGCGCCCGGACGACCGCTACTGCCATGCGCTCAACTTCTCGCTCTTCGTGGGCGGGCCGGACGTCATCGGCGCCCAGCGGGTCGGCGCGCTCTGCATCTGGGCCGGGACCGTTCCTGCCGACCGCCTGATCTTCCTGTTCCAGCAGTTCCAGCCGACCGTGACCTGGACCACGCCGTCGTACGCCTGGTACCTGGGCGAGACGGCCCGGGCCCAGGGCATCGACCCCGCCCGCGACCTGGCGCTGTCGCGCATCATCGTCGCCGGCGAGCCGGGCGGATCCATCGGGGCGACGCGCCGGGCCATCGAGGAGCTCTGGGGAGCGGACCTCTTCGACTTCTACGGGATCTCCGACATCTTCGGGGCCAGCGCCGGCATGTGCGCCGAGAAGGACGGGCTCCACCTCGCCGAGGACCACCACCTGCTCGAGGTGCTCGACCCGGCCACCGGCCAGGCCGTTCCCGACGGACAGCAGGGGGAGATGGTCCTCACCACGCTGCGGAAGCGGGCCAGGCCCATGATCCGCTTTCGCACCGGGGACGTCGTGACCCGCGACCGCTCGCCCTGCCCCTGCGGGCGCACCCACGCGCGGATCCGCATCCACGGCCGCACCGACGACATGTTCATCGTGAACGGCGTCAACGTCTTCCCGTCCGACGTCGAGGTGGTGGTCCGGTCGCTCGAGGAGCTGAGCGGGGAGTACCGCATCACCCTTCACCGGGAGAATCACCTGACCCGCTTCGATCTCGAGGTCGAGGTGCGGAGCGGGGCCTCCCCCCGGACGGCGACCCTTCCCGATGCCGTCCGGAGCGCGTTCCGGAACCGGCTCGGCCTGTCGCCCCGGGGAGTCCTGGTCCACCCGGACGGAACGCTGCCGCGGTCCGTGCACAAGGCGAAGCGGGTCGTGGATCGTCGCGAAGGCTGAATGGCTGCGGGGCGAGTCGTCCCGCGTTCGAAGGGGGCCCTGCGCCCCGGAGGAGTCGACATGGTCGTGCGGATGAAGGTGTTCACCCTGGCGCTGGCCGGGCTGCTGCTCGCGCCGGTCCAGGCGCGTTCCGCGGAGAAGCTGCGCATCGGGTACCTCCCGGTCACGGGGCACGCGAAGTTCTTCGTCGCCAAGGAGCAGGGCTTCTTCGCGAAGGAGGGGCTCGACGTGGAGCTGGTGGAGTTCGTCAACTCCGCCGACGGGATCAACGCGCTCAACGCCGGGAAGATCGACGTGGGAGCGTTCGGGACGACGGCGCCGCTGGTCCACATCTCGAAGGGGACCGACCTGCGCGTCATCGGCGGGATCATGGGCGAGGACGCCGCCATCGTGGTCACCCCGGCCAACGCCGGTGTCATCAAGGGGGTCTCCGATCTCCGCGGCAAGCGAGTCGCCACCGTCCGGCTCGCCAGCGGCGACGCGGTGCTGCGCGGGGCCCTTCACGACGCCGGCATCGACTGGAAGAAGGACGTCCAGATCTTCGAGCTGAAGAACCCGCCCGCGGTGCTCGAGGCGGTGAAGAGCGGGCAGGTGGACGCGGGCGTGGTCTGGGGCCCGCACGACATCCGGGCCGAGGATCAGGGGCTCCTCATCGTGGCCCGGAGCCGCGGCCTGCAGCCCGACCACCCTTGCTGCCGGCTGACGGTGTCGGCGAGCCGCCTTCCCGAGCGGGCGACCTGGGTGCACCTGCTCCGCGCCATCCTCCTCGCCGAGAAGTTCGCCCAGGAGAACCGGCCGCAGACCGTGGCCGACATCGGGAAGTACCTGAAGCTCGATCCCAAGCTGATCGAGAAGGCCTACTACAGCGGCTACCTGGAACAGGGCACCGATCCCAACCTGAAGGGCGTGAAGAAGTTCTGGCGCATCATGAAGGAGAGCGAGTTCATCGACCTGTCGGCGCCGGGGTCGAAGGAGCCGATCGAGGGGCACGTCGAGCTCGCGCTCTACCGCACGGCGCTCGACGGCCTGGCCACCGAGAATCCCAAGGACCCGTACTGGGCGACGCTGCAGCGGCGGTACGTCGAGCGCAACCTCTAGACCGCCCCGAATGAGCGGCCCGACCCTCACCGCCGATCCCCGCGTGGCGACCGCCGGCGCCGGGAACTCCCGGCCTCGCCCTTCCCGCAGCCTGCTGCGGGGAAGCGAGGCGGCCGTGCTCTTCGCGCTCCTCCTGGGCGGGTGGCAGCTGGCGACGTCCCTGGCCCGGCAGGAGGGCAATCCCCTCCTGCCCTCTCCGGCGACGACCCTCCAGGCACTCTGGGCCTCGCTGCCGGAGCTGCTTCGAGGAACGTGGTCGTCGTTCCTGATCCTGGTCCCGGGCTGGCTGCTCGCGGTGGCGGCGGGCATCGCGGTGGGCCTGGCGGTCGCGACGACGCCCTGGCTGGAGCGGGCCTTCATGCCGCTGGCCCGGGTCTCCTCGCCGATCCCCCCCACCGTGTTCGTGCCTTACGCCATCGCCGTGCTGCCCTCCTTCCGGCTCTCCGCCATCTTCGTGGTCTTCGTGGGCGGATTCTGGCCGGTGTTCCTCAACACCGCCGCGGGGGCGATGGCGCTCGACTCCCGCTACCGCGACGGCGCGCGCGTGCTCGAGATCCGCGGCCTGGAGTACGTGCTGCGGATCGTCCTCCCGGGCGCGCTCCCCCACGTCTTCTCCGGAGTGGCGGTGGCGCTGGTCCTCTCCTTCATCCTGCTCACCGTGGCCGAACTCTTCGGGGCCAACGCCGGGCTGGGCCGCTTCGTGCAGTACTACGCCGACTACGCGGACTACCCGCGAATGGTGGCGGGGATCCTCTACACCGGCCTGATCACCTTCCTCTCCATGGAGTTGCTCGACCGGCTGAAGCGGCGGCTCCTCTTCTGGGTGCGGTGACGTCCAGGGCGACTTCGGATCGCCGGAGTCCCCCGCGAGCTTCCGGACCCGAAGTAGGGCGCGGCGATCAGATCCCCCCGCCCTGCTCGAAGCGCGCCTCGCGGACCTCGGCCTGGGTGATCCGGCTCCCTGGCGGCACGCCGTGGGTGAGCCAGACGTTGCCGCCGATGGAGGACCCCTTCCCGATGGTGATGCGGCCCAGCACGGTGGCCCCCGAGTAGATGACCACGTCGTCCTCGATGATGGGATGGCGGTCGATCCCCTTGATGGGAATGCCGTGCTCGTCGAGGGGGAAGCTCTTCGCTCCCAGGGTCACGCCCTGGTAGATGCGGACGCGCTCGCCGATCCGGCTGGTCTCGCCGATGACCACCCCGGTGCCGTGATCGATGAAGAAGCGCTCCCCGATGCGTGCGCCGGGGTGGATGTCGATGCCGGTGGCCCCGTGGGCATGCTCGGAGATGATGCGGGGGATGAGCGGGACGTCGAGCAGGAAGAGCTCGTGGGCGATGCGCTGCTCGGTGATGGCGTAGATGCCCGGGTAGCTGAAGATCGCCTCCTCCTTGATCTTGAGCGCCGGGTCGCCGTCGAAGGCGGCCTCGACGTCGGAGCCGAGCAGCCGCCGCACCTCGGGCAGCCGCGCCAGGAAGGCCAGGGTGGCCTGTTCCGCGGTGTCCCGGCAGTGTGAGCACGCGCCGAAGTCGTGCTTCGCGGCGAAGGCGACCGCGCGCCTGATCTGCTCCTCGAGCGCGTGGAGCACCCGGTCGAGCGTGGCTCCCACGTGGTAGTGGAGCGCCTGGTCCCGCAGGTCGGGGCTCCCGAAATATCCGGGGAAGAAGATCTGGCGGATTCCCTCCACCGCGGCGAGGACGGCGTCGCGGGAGGGCAGGACGGTCCGACCGTTCCATCGCGGTCCGCTGGCGTTGACCGCCTCCACGCTCAACTCCTCGAGGACCCGGGCCAGGATGGCCTGTCGGCTCTTCCCGGTGATCTTCTCGATGCTCGACACGGGGACTCCCATCGGCTCCTCCGTTGGCGGGATGAATCTCCCCCGGCAGCGTGTTACTGGATAGGCGTCCGTTATAACGGAGGGACCCTCGATGCACAAGACCTCGCCCGCGGAACACCCCACTTCCCTCGTTCCTCCCCACGGCGGCACGCTGGCGGAGTGCATCGCCACCGGCGCCGAGGCCGAGGACGTCGCCGCCCGCGCCGGAACGCTTCCCTCCCTTGCGCTCGACCCGGGCGAGCTCCTCGACCTGGATCTCGTCGCCTCGGGAGGGGCGAGCCCGGTGCGCGGATTCCTCGGCCACGAGGACTACCGGGCCGTGCTCGGCCAGCGCCGCCTCGCCTCCGGCACGCTCTTCCCGCTCCCCATCACGGCCGCAGTCACCATCGAGCGACTCGGGGAGTTCCCGCCCGGCACCGAGGTGGCGCTCCGATCGGCGAACGGGGCGCTGCGCGGCCTGCTCACCGTCCGTGAAGCCTTCGTCCGCGACCTCCGGGAAGAGGCCTGGGTGACCCACGGCACCGACGATCCCTCCGTTCCCGGGGTCCGGTCGCTCCTCTCCCGCCCGCCGGGGGCCCTGGGCGGCGAGGTGCGGGTGCTCCGGCCCGCGGGACGACGTTTCGAGACCGCCCGAGAGGTCCGGCTCCGGCTGGCGGCGGACGGGTACCTCCGGGTGGCGGCCGGGCTGGGCGCCGGGCTCGTCGAGGCGGCACGCTCGGCGGCTTCACACGTGGACGCACTCCTCACGCCGGTCCTCCTCAGCGAGGTGGACATGGCTCCTCCCCTGCCGGTGGTCGGCGCCAGCTTGCCGCTGCCCCGACGCCGCTCCGGAGCCCGCGAGGCGCTGCTCGAGGCCATCGTCCTTCGCAACTTCGGGGTGAGCCACCTCGTCCTGGGATCGGCCCGGACCGACCTCAAGACCGCGGACGCGCTCCTGCGCCACCAGGCCGATCTTGGGCTCTCCTTCCTCCGGGGCGAGGGGTACGGGATCCCCTGGCGAAGCGGCCGGTCGGTCGCCTAGGAGCCACCCGCCGGCCGGAGCTGGCCGAGGAAGCTCCGCCCCGCGCCCGGCTCGACGCCGAAGAACTCCGCCACCGTCGCGCCCAGGTCGGCGAAGCTCTCGCGCGTACCCAGCGCCACCGCTTCGCGTCCCGGTGCGCTGACCAGGAGTGGAACGTACTCGCGGGAGTGGTCGGTCGAGGGCGTGGTTGGATCGCAGCCGTGGTCGGCGGTGATGGCGAGGAGGTCACCGTCCCGCAGGCCGGCCAGCACGGGCGGGAGCCCCCGGTCCATCTCCTCGAGCCCCCGCGCGTAACCGGGCGCGTCGTTTCGGTGCCCCCAGAGCATGTCGAAGTCCACCAGGTTCACGAAGAGCAAACCCCGGTCCATCCGCCCCAGGATCTCCGCGGTCCGGCGCAGGCCGTCGGCGTTGCCCTGGGTGTGGACGTCCTCGGCCATGCCCCTCCGGTCGAAGATGTCGCCGATCTTCCCCACCCCGATGACCGGCACCCCCGCCGCGGCCAGCCGCTCGAGCACGGTGGGGCGCGGCGGCAGCATGGAGAAGTCCCTGCGGTCGTAGGTCCTCCGGTAGCTCCCGGGGGCGCCCACGAACGGCCGGGCGATGACCCGGGCCACCCGCAGCGGGTCGAGGATGCGCCGGGCCTCGCGGCACCAGGCGTAGAGGGTCTCCAGCGGGACGGTCTCCTCGTGCGCCGCCACCTGGAAGACGGAGTCGGCCGAGGTGTAGACGATGGGCTTCCCGGTGCGCCGGTGCTCCTCGCCCAGCTCCTCGATGATCTGGGTGCCGCTGGCGGCCCGGTTGGCCAGCACCCCCGGGGCCCCGGTGGCGGCGAGCCAGGGGTCGAGCACCTCGGGGGGGAAGCCCTGCGGGAAGACGGTGAACGGCTCGGCGAGGGGGACGCCCATCATCTCCCAGTGGCCGGTGATGGTGTCCTTGCCCGGGGAGCGCTCGGCCATGCGCCCCCAGGAGCCTGCCGGGTGCTCCACCGGCGGGACGCCCAGGATGGACACGACGTTCCCGAGCCCCAGCGCGCCCATCACCGGGAGTGAAAGACCACCCACCGCGCGGCTCAGGTTGCCCAGCGTGTCGGAGCCGGCGTCTCCGAACGCGGCCGCGTCGGGCAGCGCGCCCGCGCCCACGCTGTCCGCCACCAGGATGACGAAGCGCCCGGCCAATGCCTACCCCTGCCCCCCGAAGGCGCCCTCGACGATGGCCGGACCCGAGCTCGTGCCGATGCGGTCGGCCCCGGCACGGACCATGCGCAGGGCATCGTCGGCGCTGCGGATCCCTCCGGAGGCCTTCACCCCCACCGCGTGACCCACCGAGGCGCGCAGGAGCGCCACGTCGTCCACGCTGGCGCCGCCCCCGGCGTAGCCGGTGGAGGTCTTCACCCAGGCCGCCCCGGCCGCCTGGGCGAGCGCGCAGGCCGCCACCTTCTCGTCGCGGTCGAGGCGGCTCGTCTCCAGGATCACCTTCACGGGGACGCGGGCCTCGGCCATCACCGCCGAGAGGTCCCGCAGCACGGCCCCGTGGTCGCGGGCCTGCAGGGCCGCCCGCCCCAGCACCACGTCCACCTCGCTGGCCCCAGCGGCGGCCGCGGCCCGGGCCTCCCGGGCGCGGGCCTCGGTGCTGCCCGCCCCCTCCGGGAAGTCCACCGTCGCCACCACCGCGACCCCCGACCCGGAGAGCGCCCGCACCGCGCGGGCCACCCAGTTCGAGCGCACGCAGACGGCGGCGAACCGGTGGCGGCGGGCCTCCTCGCAGGTGCGGAGCACGTCGGCCTCGCCGGCGTCCTCGCGCAGCAGGGTGTGCTCGATCACCTGCGCGAGGTCGCGCGGGGTGCGGATCGACTCGGGGTCCACGAGCGGCATCGGGTCTCCTGGGGCGGCTATCCGGCCTCGACGTCGAGCCACGGGTCGGGGCCGGCGGACTCGCCGAGCCGCTTCTGGAGGTCCCGGTCGAGGAGGTGGCTCGGAACCACGCGAGAGAGGGCCGAGAGCAGGTTCCCCTTCACGGCCGGGTGCTCGGCCGAGAGCTCGGCGATGAGCGTCTTCACCCGCTTTCGCATGAGGTTCGGCTGCGATCCGCACAGGTCGCAAGGAACCACCGGGAAGCGCATGAGCGCCGCGAAGGCCGCGATCTCCTCCTCGGGGCAGTAGGCCAGCGGCCGGATGACCACGTTCCGGCCGTCGTCGGAGCGGAGCTTCACAGGCATGGTCATGAGACGCCCCGCGTAGAGCGCCGACATGAGGAGGGTCTCGATGAGGTCGTCGCGGTGGTGGCCCAGCGCGATCTTGTTGCAGCCCATCTCCACGGCGGCGTTGTAGAGGATGCCCCGCCGCAGCCGGGAGCAGACCGAGCAGGACGTCCCCCCCTCCGGCACCAGCCGCTTCACGATGGTGAGGGTGTCCTGCCGGAGCATCCGGTAGGGCACGCCCACGCTCCGGAAGTGCTCCTCCAGCACGTGGGCGGGGAAGCCGGGGTGCCCCTGGTCGAGGTTCACCGCCACGAGGTCGAAATGGATGGGAGCCCTCTCACGCAAGCGGGAGAGCAGGTGCAAGAGCGCATAGCTGTCCTTGCCCCCCGAGACCGCGACCAGGATCTTGTCGCCGTCCTCGACGAGGCCGAAATCCTCGATGGCGCGCGCGGTGTCCCGCAGCAGGCGCCGCTCCAGTCTTTCGGTCTCGTTCATGCAGGGCGAGGTATAGCCCAGCCTCATGCGGGGGGCGTCGCCTTTTCCTTTGACGGGGTCCGCGTCTTTGGATAATTGCCGCGCACGCCAGCAGGGGAGATAAATGCCGCCGAAGGATCTCGGAACCAAGCACGCCTGCTTCAAGTGCCAGACCAAGTTCTACGACATGAAGAAGCCGGTCCCGCTCTGCCCCAAGTGCGGGGCCGACCAGCGGGAAGCTCCGGTCGTCAAGGCCCCGCCGGCCGAGAAGCGCATCCGCGCCACGCCTCGCAAGGCGGAGCCCGAGGTCGATCACGTCGAGGGGGAGGAAGACATCCCGCTCGCCGAGGACGAGGACGAAGATGCGGTCGCCGAGGACGAGGACGCCTAGTTGCCGAAGGTGAAGTCGAGCGTGGCCGCGCCCGTCGCCGGGACGGTCGCCGTGCCCTTCCGCTCCCCCAGCTTCTCGTGCCACGCCGTCACCTCGTAGGTGCCGGGCGGGACGTTCGCGATGACGAAGGCGCCGTCCACCCCGGTCACGGCCGCGGGGCCGTCCGCCACCCAGATGAAGGCGCTCATCCAGTCGTGAACGTCGCAGCGCACCACGACGAGCCCGGGCTTCTTGAGCTGGCGGGCCAGCCGGGAGTCCTTCGAAGGCATGGCCAGGTTGAAGGCCGTCGCCTGCCCCAGGTAGCCGTGGACGTTGTGGAGGGTGGGGTCGCCGTTCACCACCTCGAGCGTGCTCCCGACCGGCAGGGTCTGGACGTGGGGGACGTAGCGACAGCCGCGCTGGTCGAGGACCCCTTTCCCGGGGGCGGGGGCCGGGGCGCCCTTCACGACCACCACCACGTTCCGGAGCATCCCGGCGGCGATCTGGACCGCCTCGTCCGGCACCGAATCCCCGCAGATGGCCCGCTCCTTCGTCGTCTCGAGGGGCGCCAGGGCGGGAGGCGCTCCCTGGAACCGCACCACTCCCCGGAGCTCGCCGGCCGCGGTGCTCCAGGGAGCGAGGGAGAGCAGGAGGGCCACGGCCAGGGCGGGTCGGTTCATGGGGCCGATCCATATCCCCTTTTCACCCGTTTTCGCGCCCCGCGGCCCCCCCTCCGACGAGGGCTTGACCTGGATCAGTCCACTTCTTAAACAACCGTTCACCCATGCTGGAATACCGACTCGCCCGGGCCACGGCAGCGGCCACCTTCGCGCTCCTCGTCATCGGGGGGATGGTGCACGCCACCGGTTCCTCCCTGGCCTGCCCGGACTGGCCCCTCTGCTACGGCCAGTTCTTCCCGGCCATGGAGGGAGGCGTCCTCTTCGAGCACGGGCACCGGCTGGTGGCCCTGGCCGTCTCGGTCCTCACCGTTGCACTCGCGGTGACGGTCTGGCGGCGCCGCCGGGAGACGGCCGTCCGCGTGGGGTCGCTCGTCGCGGCGGGGCTCGTCCTCTTCCAGGCCTCGCTCGGGGCGCTCACCGTGGTGTGGAAGCTGCCGCTCGTCGTCTCCTCCGGCCACCTGGCCACCTCGATGGCCTTCTTCTCGGTGCTGGTCTGGCTCTCCTGGCGCCTGGCGCCCTCCTCCCCTGCCGTCAGCCAGACTCCCGCGCCCGGCCCGGTGCGCGCGCTGGCCGGGGTGGCGGCGGTCGGCGTGTACTTGCAGATCGTGCTCGGAGCGCTGGTGCGCCACACCGGATCGGGCCTCGCCTGCGACACCAGCGTGGTGTTCTGCCAGGGCGCCGTCTGGCCCCCCGGCGGCCCGGCCCAGCTCGTGACCCTCCACCGCCTCGCCGGCGTCGCCGTGGCCCTCCTCCTGACCGCCGCCGCCGTCGCAGCGCTCCGTTCCGGACCCTCCCGGGCGCGCCGCGCCGCCCTCCTCGCCCCCGCGGTGGTCGTCGTCCAGATCCTCCTGGGGGCCTGGACCGTCTGGAGCCTCATCTCGGTCGCCGTGGTGAGCCTCCACCTCGCCGGCGGCGTCCTGCTCCTCGCCGACTCCATCCTCCTGTTCCTCCTCCTCGGTCCCCAGCCGTCCGCGCAGCACGCCGGCCGGGCCGACGTCTCGAGACTCGTTCCCGCAGCGGGGTGAGAAGTGATCCCGAACCAGAGCCGCGCGACCACGCGCACCAGCATCTCCCCGGTCCAGGCGCTGCGCGGCCTGGGCGACCTCCTGGCCCTCGCCAAGCCCCGCCTCTCGGGCATGGTGGTCTCGACCACCGCCGCCGGGATCTGGCTCGCCCCGGAGCAGCCCTCGGCCGCCCGCGCGGCCGCCACCCTGGTCTGCACCGGGATGGTGGTCGGCGCCGCCAACGTCCTCAACAACTACCTGGAACGGGACGTGGACGGCCTCATGCGCCGGACCTGGGGGCGGCCGCTCCCCGCCGGACGCGTCGAGCCGGCCACCGCGCTCGCCCTCGGGATCGGCCTGCCGATCTTCGCCATCCCGGTGCTGGCCCTGGCGGCCAATCCACTCACCGCGCTCCTCGCGCTCGTGGCGCTGGTCAGCTACGCCTTCGTCTACACCCCGATGAAGCGCTGGACCACCGCGGCGCTCTTCGTCGGCGCCATCCCGGGCGCCATCCCCCCGCTCATGGGCTGGACCGCCGCCACCGGCTCCATCGACGCCCGCGGGCTCGCCCTCTTCGCCATCCTCTTCGTCTGGCAACTGCCCCACTTCCTCGCCATCTCCATCTACCTCAAGGAGGACTACGCGCGCGGCGGCCTCAAGGTGTTCGCGCTGGTGCACGGCGAGCGGACCGCCAAGGCCTGGGCGGTGGGGACGAGCGCGCTGCTCGTGCCGGTGGGGATGCTGCCCGCCTTCCTGGGAATGGCCACCTGGGGCTACGGGGCCTTCGCGGCGCTGCTGGGCGGGGCGCTCACGCTGGCGGCCGCCACCGGCCTTCGACGCCCGGACGGCGAATCCCGCTGGGCGCGGAACTTCTTCCTCTCCACCCTGCTCTACCTGGTGGCCGTCTTCATCGCGCTCTTCCTGGGCGCGAGGTAGCCGATGGGCCTCGGAGAGATCCTCCCCCCGATCAACGCCTCGCTGAACGCCACCAGCGCGGTGCTCATCGCCCTGGGCTGGCGCGCCATCCGCGCCGGCGATCGGGATCGGCACCGCGCCTTCATGATCTCGGCGCTCTGCGTGTCCGCCCTCTTCCTGGCCGGATACCTCACCCGGGTCGCCCTGACCGGTACCCACCGCTTCCCGGGAACCGGCCCGCTCCGCTCCGCCTACCTGCTTCTCCTCGGCAGCCACACCGTCCTGGCCGCCGCCATCGTGCCCCTCATCGGCTTCGCCGTGTACTTCGCCTGGAAGGGGCGGTTCGACGCCCACCGGCGCGTGGCCCGCTTCGCGATCCCGGCCTGGCTCTACGTCTCGGTGACCGGGGTCATCGTGTACCTGATGCTCTACTGGGTGGCCCCCAACGTCTCTTGACACCCGTCTCCCCTGCCCGTAAACAAGGCCCCCTCCCCTGTCGTGGGAGGCGTGCGCGTACGGGGCTGTAGCTCAGCTGGGAGAGCGCTAGAATCGCACTCTAGAGGCCGTCGGTTCGATCCCGATCAGCTCCACCATCTCGAGGGCCCGGTCCGACCTGGACCGGGCCCTCCTTCGTATGAGGGATTCCCCGCAGACCCGAGAGACCCGCGAAGGGCATCCCGTCGATATCGGAACGCGCCTACCATGAGCCATGTTCTTCGCGGCAATGGCGCTGCAAGTCGTCATCGGAGCTGGCTTCGGCCACGTCCCGGGGGAGATCCCGGCATGGGCCCGGCCCGAGGCTCCCAGCGCCGAGGTCGCGCAGGTCCGGGCCGAGACCCGCAGCGGAGGCGACAACCCGGCCTGCCGCGCCGAGTTCTGCCAGCCCCGCGTCTCCATCCCCGGTCGCGAGCAGGCCATCGACACCCGCGGCAAGCGGACCGAGCTGGCGCTGGCGACCATCGACCGGCTCAACATCGGCGTGGTCTCGAGCATGGCACGCGCCGCCAGCACGTCCGGGGTCCAGGTCGACTACCAGCCTCCCCAGCTCGACGCCAGAGGCCGCGGCGGGCTCGGCAAGCTCAACGTCGGCATTCGCTGGCGCCTCGACGCATGGAGCACCCCGGTGTGGGCCGGGGCGGCGCGCTGACCGTTCGCGAACCTACCCACCGCCCCGCTTCATGCTCACGAACTGCGCGGTGACGGAGTCCATGGACTGGATGTGGCCGATGAACCAGGCCGGAACGCCCTCTGACACGTAGCTCCAGAGCCGTCCCGTGTCGCCGGTCTCCCGGAAATGGGTCTCCTCCGACTCCATCTCCTCGATGACCCGGTCGTGCTCCCCCTTGTGCACCGGGTACGGTGGGAAGCCCTCCTGGCGCATGGCCTCCTCCTCCCGGCCGAAGTGCTCCTGGGTGTGGGCGAAGAGGGCCTCGAAGCGGTGGAGCACGGTCTCGACCGGGATCTTCCCCACCTTGTGCCCCTTCACGGCCTCGGCGAGGTCGTTGAGGAGACGTGCCTCCTCGCGATGATCGTCGTTGATGAAGGCGAGTGCGACCTGCGGAATGGCGGCGAGATCGACGATCGACATGGCGGCCCCCTGGCGGCCCGGGAAGGTGACGGCGAACGGGCCACCCTTCCGTTAACTGTACGCGATGTCCGACCCGTCCCACATCCCCTCCGCGGGCGACCCCCGCCACACCCGGGGCCGCTCCCTTGCCTGGCTCGCGGCCGCCTACCTCGCCTCCCTGATCGGGGCCGCCCTCACGGTCATGGCCCTCCCGGGGCGCGACCCCCTGTGGGTGGCGCTCGCCGCCGACGCGATGGCGACCGTGGTGGTCTTCTGCTTCAGCCTCGCCCTCGACAACTCCAGCATGTACGACCCCTTCTGGAGCGTGGCCCCCATCCCCATCGCGCTCTACTGGGCGATGGCGCCGGGCGGCGCCGAGGCCGTGGCGCTGCGCCAGTCGCTGGTGGTGATCCTGGTGGCCGCCTGGGGCCTGCGCCTCACCGCGAACCAGCTCGTGCGCTGGCACGGGCTCGGCGACGAGGACTACCGGTACGTGGACATCCGGCGGAAGACCGGGAGGTTCTACTGGCCCGCGAGCTTCGTGGGGCTCCACCTCTTCCCCACCGGCTGGGTGTTCCTGGGGCTGCTCGCCGCCTGGCCGGCGCTCTCCGGCCCCGGGCGCCCGCCCGGCTGGCTCGACGCGCTGGGGGTCGCGGTGACCGCGGGCGCCATCGCCCTCGAGGCGGTGTCGGATCTGCAGCTGCGCCGCTTCATGTCGTCGCGCCGGGAGCGGGGCGCGATGCTCGACACCGGGCTCTGGGGCTGGTGCCGCCACCCCAACTACCTGGGCGAGATGGGATTCTGGTGGGGGCTCTGGATCCTCGGCTTCGCGGCCCGGCCCGCCTGGTGGACCCTGGCCGGTCCGCTCTCCATCACGGCGCTCTTCGTCTTCATCTCGGTCCCCATGAAGGACCGGCGCATGCTCATGAACCACCCGGAGTGGGCGGGGCGGATGAAGCAGATCCCGGCCTTCCTTCCGCTCCCGCGACGGGCCTCTCCCCGGAGATGAGCCACAGCGCGGCCGGGAGGGCCGTGAAGTCGGCCACCATCGAGAGCAGGAAGGCCGCCGAGGTGATGACTCCGAACTGGCGCAGCGGCGGGAAGTTGGAGACCGAGAGGGCCAGGAATCCGGCCGCGTTGATGAGCGTGGCGAAGACGATGGCCCGCCCCGAGACGCGCAGCGTGTAGCGCAGCGACTGCTCGAAGTTCCGCCCCTCCTGCCGCCCCTCCTGCAGGTGGTAGAAGAAGTGGATCTGGTCGTTCTCGGTGGTGCCCAGCACGGTGGTGGCGATGAGGATGGTGGCCACGTTGAGCGAGGCGCCGAGCAGGCTCATCCCCAGGAACGTGGCCAGGATGGCGAAGACCGACGGGATCATGGCCATGAGCCGCGCCGACGGGCTGCGGAAGACGAAGAGGAAGGCCAGGAAGATGAGCCCCGCGGTGAGCGCGAAGCTCTCGGTGAGCGTGGGCACCAGGCTCGCCCCCACCTTGGCCTGTAGCATTGACTCCCCCACCACCTGCATCTCCACCCCGCGGAAGGCCGGGTCGTCCTTCGTCGCCTCGTCCCAGGCCTGGCGCAGCCTGGCGATGAGCTCGTGGAACTCCTTCTCCTCGACCCCCTCGAAGATCACGGTGAGCTGGGCGTTCCCGAGCGTGCCCACGTCGAGGAAGGCGCGCAGCTCGGCCTCGGTGAGCAGGAGCTGTTCCACGTCGGCGGCGGCCGCCTCGAAGGAGGCGCGGTCCTGGGGGATCCGGTCGCCCTGGCCGGCCATGTAGCGCCGCATCCGGAGGAAGGTGGTGGGTCCGACCGCTCCCGAGACCCGGGGGATCGCCTCCACGGAGGTGGCGAAGCGGTCCACGCCGCGGAGGAACTCCGGGTCCACCGCGCCTCCGGGCGGGGTGCGGATCCAGACCCGGGCCACGTTGAGCCCCGCCACGTTCTTCCGGAACCAGACCATGTCCCGGTGGATGTCGAGGCCGGGATCCACGTAGTCGAGCGAGTCCACGCCCACGCGCATGGGCGCGACGACACCGGGCAGCCCGAAGAGCCCCACCGCCCCGGCCGCCGAGACCACCAGCGACCCCAGCACGAGCGCCCAGCGGAAGCGCCAGGTGAAGACCGGGAGCACGTCCGCCAGGCGGTCGTAGAAGCGGGTCCGGACGGCCACCGTCCGGCCGGTGGGGGTGCGCAGGACCTTCTGCAGCGCCGGGAAGAGGGTGAAGGCGACGATCCACCCCAGGGCCAGCCCCACGGCGGTCCAGACGCCCATCTCCCGGACGGGGAGGATCCTCGACACGGCGAGCGCGCCGAAACCCAGCACCGCCGCGACCGTGGAGGCCGTGACCGGCAGGAACTTGTTGGCGAGGGAGAAGATCTGGTGGGCGTCCACCTCGCTTCCCTCGGGCTGGTCGACGAAGCGGGACTGGAGGTACACCAGGGTGGCCAACGTCGTCACCATCACGGTGAGTGGAACGAGCGACGACACCACCGTGAAGGAGAAGCCCAGCAGCGACCCCGCCCCCACCCCCATGGCCACCGCCGTGCCCAGGGAGAGCAGGACGGCCAGCAGCGTCCGCCAGGAGCGGTAGAGGAAGAGCGCGATGACCACGACGAAGATGCCGAAGAGCGGGAAGTAGCGGGCCGAGGCCGACCCCGACTCGTGCTCGATCCAGGACTCCACGAAGGGTGCGCCCACCTTGCGGATGGTCTTCACGCCTGGTCCGGGCTCCCCGACCGCCTCCTCGATTGAGGCGAGCGTGGCCGCCCGCTCCCGCATGGCCCCGCCGAAGCCGGCCACCACCCCCTGGAACCGATCTCCCACCAGCCCCTGCCGCCGGAGGATGTCGGTGCCGGTGGCGAACTTCCGGTAGGCGGCGGCCGAGGCGGCGTCGGGCTGGAACCCGGGCTGGACCCTGCGGAAGATGTCGAGGGCCGAGACGGGGTGAACCCCGGGGATCTTCCCGAGCCGCTCCTCGAGCGCCATGACCTGCTTCAGGACGTCGGGGCTCCAGGGGTCGTCCGACTCGAGCAGGAGGAGCACCACCTGCCCCTCCGGGAAGACCTTCTGGAAGGCCCGCGTGGCCACGAAGTCCGGATCGGAGGGGACGATGAGCCGGTCGATGGCCCCCTCGGACGGGATGCGCAGCGCCAGCGCGACGGCCACGGGCAGGAGGACCGCGTAGGCGGCCAGCACGGGGACGCGGAGCGCCACGATGCGGCGGAAGACGCGCTCCAGGAAGGGGTGTCTTTCCATCGGTCCGCCGATTCGTAGCATTTCGGCCGGCGGGGCGGGTAGTGTTCACGCATGCTCGAGCGCATCGGGATCTCGCTGGAGGAGGACCTCCTCGCGCAATTCGACCGGCTCATCGCCGAGAAGGGTTACGTCAACCGGTCGGAGGCCGTCCGGGACCTCATCCGCGACTCGCTGGTCCAGCGCGAGTGGGCCTCGCGGGGCAAGGAGGAGAAGGTCGCCGTGGTGACCCTGGTCTACGACCACGACTCGGCGAGCCTGGCCCAGAAGCTCGCCCACATCCAGCACGAGAACCACCGGGCCGTGGTCTCGGCGCTCCACGTCCACCTCGACCCCCACAACTGCCTCGAGGTGCTGGTCCTGCGCGGGCGCGGGCGCGACATCTCGGCCATGGGGGACGGGCTCGTCTCCACCAAGGGCGTGAAGTACGGCAAGGTCGTGCCGGCCACCACCGGCGAGGGGCTGCGCTAGCTACTTCCCGCCCGGCGGCTCTCCCGCGCCCGGCTCTCCGCCGCGCAGCGCCCGCGCCGCCGCGCCGTCCACCGCGACCACGCGCAGGTCACGCTGGGGGAACGGGATGGCGATCCCGGCCGCGTCGAGCTTCTCGACCACCGCCTGCCGGACCTCGCCGGCGATGGCCAGGTGGCGGTCGAACCGGGAGGTCCAGAAGCGGAGCTGGAAGCCGAGCGCGCTGTCCCCCAGCCCGGTGAAGAGGGCCACCGGGGCGGGGTCGGAGAGGACGTCCACGTTGGCGCGTGCGGCGAGGAACAGGATCTCCTGGACCTTCACGACGTCGCTCCCGTAGGCCACCCCGACGTCGATGTCCACGCGCCGGACCTGGTCGGAAAGGGTCCAGTTGGTGAGCTGGTTCGCGACCAGGTTGGAGTTGGGCAGCACCACCTCGGCGCCCTGGAAGGTCTTGATGGTGCTGGAGCGGATCCCGATGTGGGTCACCGTGCCGGTGGACGTCCCCACCTCGATGACGTCCCCCACGCGGATGGGGCGCTCGTAGAGCAGGATGAGCCCGGAGACGAAGTTGTTCACCACGTTCTGCAGGCCGAAGCCGATGCCGACCGAGAGCGTGCCCAGGATCACGGTGAAGCGGGTGACGTCCATGCCCGAGGCGAGGATGGCCATCAGGAACCCGGTCCCGACCACCAGGTAGCCCACCGTCTTGGAGATGGCGACGGGGACCCCGGCCGGCAGCCGCGCGTCCCGGCCCAGCCAGGCCTCCAGCAGGACGCGGAGCAGGCGGGCCAGCAGTACCGCGAGCCAGAGGGTGATCCCGAAGGCGGCCAGGTCGCCCAGCGAGAGGTCGAGGCCGCCGAACCTGAGCCGCGCGGTGAGCGCCGACCGCACCCAGTCCACCACCGCGGTCTCCACGTAGAACACCCGGAGGGTGCCCCCGATCCAGAGCAGCAGGCCGGCCCACTCGATGAGCACCGAGCCCCGCTCGGCGATGAGGGTGGCGTTCCCGGCCACCGCCGGAAACCTGTGGACCTCCGGCATGCGCAGGGCGCCCTCGAAGAGCCCGCGGAGCACCCGGGCGACCGCAGCGAGGACGAGCGCCAGCATCCCGGAGGAAAGGGCTCCGTCGGCGAGCCTTCGCCCCAGGCTCACGTTCCCGACCACGTTGGCGACCAGGGAGACGGCGAGCAGGGAGCCGATCACCCACAGCGCGATCCGGACGTGCGCCCTCCGGTTGGGGCGCGCGATCGCCCGCGTCCAGGGTGCGTCCGTCCGGAGCAACCGGATCATGCCGATGAGGGCGACGATCGCGACGAGGAGGATGAGGAGCCGCCCCGCCAGGGAGGATTCGGGAAGGACGGCGGCGATCCGCGTGACGCCGAACAGCGCCGTGAAGCCGTAGAGCGGGGCGTGCATCGCCGCGGGGAGCACCTTGCCGGCGAGCAGGAGGAGCGAGGGCAGCGCGACCAGGATCGACAGCTCGGTGAAGACCGCCGGGGCCATCGGAAGGAACCAGGAGGTGAGGCTGAGCGCGACGAGGATCCCTGCGGCGACGGGGTGCGCGACCGTCTCGGCCGGCACGGCGAGCTCGGGGTCGGCGGCCGCGCGGGCGGCCAGATGCCTCCCCGACCAGGCGATGGCGGCGGCCACGAACACGAAGGCGGCCAGGACCCAGAGGAAGCCCAGCCCCTCCTCGCGGACGAAGGCCGACAGGGTGGAGACGTTGTGCTGGAAGACCCGGCGGAGCTGGCCGCCAAACTCCCGGAACGGTCGGTCGCGCGAGAAGACCTCCCAGATGGGCCGGGCCTCGATCTCGAAGAGCTGCCGGTCCCGGATCGCGTCGGCCCGATCGGCGGCCCCAATCCAGGCCAGGATCCGGATGCGCAGGCTGGCCACGCGATCCTGCGCCCCGAGCAGCCGGTCGAGCCGCGCGCGGACGCTCCTCCCGAGGTCGTCGATCTCCCCGCGCACCGACTGTGCACGCGCCAGGATCGCGGGGGTTGCTCCCTCGGCCGCGGCCCTCTGCTCGGTGAGCGTCCAGACCGCTTCCATCCGCTCGAGCTCCTTCTGGGAACCGTACGTCGTACGGACGGCCTCCTCGAGCTTCGAGCTCCACCTTCCGAGCAGCGCGTCCTGGCGGAGCATCTCCTGCCGGAAGTCCACCAGGTCGCGGTCGGACACCGCCGTGATCGGCTGGCTCGTCAGGAGCTCCCCGGCCTGCTCGACGGACTTCCCGAGCTCGTCGAGGGGGGCGAGCATCTGATCGAGGGATCGTCCCGGATCGGTCCTGGCCCGGATGGCGGCCAGGTTGCGGTAGGCCTCCACCGCGGCCGGAACGATCCCGGGCAGCGGGATGGCCTCCGGGGAGGGCGGCCCCTCCTTCTTCGTCGCCGGCTTCGCGTCCGCGGCCGGGGGCGCGAACAGATCCAGGGGGCCGGCGGCGTGGGCAGGGTCGGCGCCGAGGAGGAAGGCCGCCGCCAAGAGGGCCGCCGATGCGAGGGCGCGAACGCGGGACGTCATCCGGGGCATGCTATCCGAAGCGCGAACCGGCGTGGCTATCCACGCGTGCGGCGCGGGGCCACCGCCCGGCGGACCAGTCCCGCGCGGGTCGCAACCGCCCTGGCGGGGGCGCAGGCGTCGCAACTCGACCCGCAGGGAGGGATCTCCTCGCCGAAGTGTCGCCCCAGCAGCCGGTGGCGGCAGCCGCTCGCCTCGGCCCACTCGAACATGGCCCGCGCCTTCTGTCGCTGGAGCCGGGACGTGGCGGCGTCGTCGGTCCCCTCGGCCAGCCGGTCGTGGGCCATCACGTCGGCCCAGGAGTAGAGGAGCACGCAGTCGGAGGGCTCCCCGTCGCGGCCGGCGCGGCCGATCTCCTGGCAGTACCCCTCGACCGACCCGGGCATGTCGCGGTGGATGACGTAGCGGATGTCCGGCTTGTCGATGCCCATCCCGAAGGCCACGGTGGCCACCACCACGTCGGCCTTCCCGCCCAGGAAGGCGTCCTGCACCCGCTCCCGCTCCCCGGCCTCGAGACCGGCGTGGTAGGCCATCGACTTCACCTTCCGTGAACGAAGGAACTCGGCGACCGACTCGGCCGACTTGCGGGCGATGCAGTAGACGATGCCGCTCTGCCCGCGGCGGGCGCGGACCCGGTCGAGGATCTCGTCCCGCGACCCCGGCCCGTCCCCGCCCTTCTTCACCACGTGGAGCTGGAGGTTGGGGCGGAAGACCGATCCGCGGAAAAGGGCCGGCGCGCGCATGCCCAGCTGCTCGGCGATGTCGGTGGCCACCTTGGGCGTGGCCGTGGCGGTGAGCGCCAGGACCGGGGCGCCGCCGAAGCGGGCCCGAAGCCCGGCCAGGTTGCGGTAGGCGGGGCGGAAGTCGTGCCCCCAGTGGCTGATGCAGTGGGCCTCGTCCACCGCGACGAGCGAGAGGCGCGCCCCGGCGAGCGCGGCGCCGGCCGCTCCCTCGAGCCCCTCGGGTGCCGCGTAGACCAGCTCGTACTCCCCGCGGCGGACCGCGGCCACCCGGCTGCGCCGCTCCTCGGCGTCGAGGGCCGAGTTGAGGAACGTGGCGCGGAGCCCCACCCTCCCCATGGCCTCGACCTGGTCCTTCATGAGGGCGATGAGCGGGGAGACCACCAGGGTGACGCCGCCGAGCATCCGGGCAGGCAGCTGGTAGGTGAGCGACTTGCCCGAGCCGGTGGGGAGGACGCCGAGGGCGTCGCGGCCGGAGAGGACGGCGTCCACGAGCTCGCGCTGGCCGGGGCGGAAGGAGGGGAAGCCGAAGACGTCTCGGAGGACCTGGGTGGGGTCCGCCTGCACGGGCGGCCGTGGCGCTTGCGGCGCCTGCCCCCCCCGCGGGGCGGCGACGTCCGGAGCGGGGCGCACCAGCCGGGCCGCCTCGGGCGAGAAGAGCTCGGGCCGGTCGCGGCGGAGGTTCTTCAGCGCGGCGACGGTCGCGCCGATCCGGGCCCTCAGGTCCTCGTCCCCGGCGGGTGTGTCGCGCCAGGCGGCGAGGAGGGCGGCGACGTCCGGGTGAGGCTTCATCGGGGGCGCAACGTAGCACCTCCGTCCCACGGGAGGTTAGAGTCGGGGCACCCCCATGCGAACCCGCCCCGTGATCCTCCTGGCCGCCCCGGTGGCCGCCATCCTGCTGGCGTCCTGCTCGACCATCTCGTCCGGGGTGGGCTACGTGACCGGCTCGACCCAGCAGAAGGAGCAGGCGGAGAAGATCGCGCAGGTCCATGCCGACGTGATGAGCTTCGCCGACGTCTACGTGGGGGAGATCCTCGACGCGACCAACAGATTCCCCGCTCCCACGCAGGAGCTGCAGATCCGGGTGCTCGGCTTCCAGGCCCGGCAGGCCGCGGCCGCCTACGAGATCGCCTCCGGGCCGGATCCCGTCTCCGACCTCCTCGACATGGTGGTCCTGGTCACGGTGACCCGCACGGTGCTCGGGACCCGGTCCTCCCGGGAGTCGTTCGGAGAGAACGGGGCGCTCGTCCTGAAGGCGCTGGTCGGACTCGAGGGGAAGATCTGGCTCATCGCCGGCCGGGTCATGGACGCGGACCAGGAGAAGAGGCTCCGGAAGTTCATCGAGGACTGGGTGGCCTCGAACCCGGACGTGCGCGACGTCTCCTCGGTGCGGCTGGCCGACATGAGCTCCTTGCCGGGGAGCGCGGCCGCCGGGCTGGGAACCCCCAGCGACGTCCTCAAGTCGATGGGGCTCGACCTTTTCGGCGGCTTCGACCCCGCCGTGGAGGAGGTCCAGCGCAGCCGACTGCTGGCCGAGCGGGCATTCTACTTCGCGAAGCGCTGGCCCAGGATCCTCGAGCTGCAGACCCGCCTGCTGACTCTCCAGCTCGCCGCCCAGCCCGCCACGGCGCAGGCGCTCGCCGACCTCTCGAGGGTCTCCCTGGCCGCGGAGTCGGTCGCCCGCACCTCCGAGGGGCTGCCCGCGCTCGTGGACCGGGAGCGGGAGGCGGCCATCCGGCAGTTCATGGACGCGATCTCGGCCCAGGAGACCCGCGCCCGCGCGCTCCTCGCCGAGATGCGCCGGACCCTCGACGCCGGGACCGGGGCGGCGAACGCCGTCCACGGTGCCCTCGGGTCGGTCGAGGCCATCCTGGCGGCGGTGGGCAAGCCATCTCCTCCCGGGACGCCGCCCTCTCGCCCGTTCGACGTGACCGAGTACACCCGCGCGCTCGAGCAGCTGGGGCGCTCGGCGACCGAGCTCGAGGCCCTCCTGCGGGCGGTGAACCAGGACGCGCCGCGGCTGGCAGGGCTCATCGGCGATGCGGGGAAGGAGGCCACGGACCGCGGGCGGGCGCTCGTGGACTACGCCTTCGGCCGGCTCCTGGCCCTCGGGCTCCTGCTCGTCCTCTCCGCCCTGGCGGCGGCCCTCCTCTACCGGTGGGCCTCCCAGCGGATGTTCCGGACCCGCTGACGGCGGTGGTGTGGTGTGCGGCGCCGCCCGGTGCTATACGGGCCACATGAGACTCGGATTCGGCGAGATCCTGCTCATCCTGGCGGTCGCGCTCCTCATCTTCGGACCCTCGAAGCTGCCCCAGCTCGGCGAGGCGCTCGGCAAGGGCATCCGCAACTTCAAGAAGTCCTCCGAGGGCAACGAGGACGCACCGCCGCCTGCGAAGGAGCCCGCCGCGACGGAGCTTCCCGGCCATGTGCAGGGTCCGTCGGTGCAGGCCTCGAAGCCGGCCGCTCGGAGCGACCGGAACACCTAGGGCGTGCCACCGCAACTCCTTCGGGGCTGGCGTGTTCAATCCGCCGTACCGAGAGGGCTCGAAGCCCGGAGGCCGCACATGAACGTTCGCACCCTGATCCTCACCGCCCCGCTCGCCGTGGTCCTGGCCTGCGGCGGCTCCACTTCCAGCGGAACGGGGAGCGCGGCGCTGGACGCCGCCGTCCCGAGCTTCGCCGCGCTGGCGCTCGATCAGGTGGACGCCGACACGACGCCCCCCGCGGCCGCCCTTCTCGAGACGGCCAGCGCCTCGCTGACGGCGGACATGGCCGGTCCCGGCGGCGGCTGCCACCCGCACCTCTTCATGCGCGAGCGCGAGGTGGTGGAGCGGGTCAACCGGCACATCTACAAGGTGCTCCGCCACGTGGAACGCGTGATCGCCTCGATGCCGGCCACCTCCACCGAGACCTCGAAGAGCTGGACGAGGACCGAGGCCGGCGTGGATGTCACCTTCACGGTGAAGCTCGTCGGCTCCAGCGTGTACAGCTGGGAGCTCGCGGCCGGCCCCACCGGGACCACACCGCTGCCGGTGGTCATGTCCGGCGAGATCGACCGCAACGGCTACACCGGCGAGCACGAGGGCAAGGGCACGATGAAGGTGGACTTCGCGCTGCTCCACGCCGCCTTCCCGCAGGAGAAGGCCGCCTCGGGCACGTTCGAGGTGCGGTTCGACGTCTCCGCCGCCGGCCGGAAGATCGCCGTCCAGGGCACCGACGTCACCTGGGACCTCGACGCGGGCAAGTTCGACGGCGGCATGATCCCGCCGGGCCTCTCCCAGCCCCGCAGCGGCGAGTACGTGTTCTACCGCGTGGCCGGCAAGGGGGGCAGCCTCAAGATCAAGGACGAGATGGTCTTCCTCTGCGGCATGGACCCGCGCATCACGAACCCCGACCTCCTCCCCGCCGACGCCCGGATGGTCTCCCGCTGGTACAGCGCGGCCGACGGCAAGGTCCACGGACGCAGCGACGGCCTCATCTCGGGCGGCCAGCTGGTCGCGCCGGTGGCCCGGATCGTGGGCGTGACCTGCCACAACGCCGCCGCCGAGCGGCACATGCCGACCGAGGGCTACTGGATGATGAAGGCCGAGGACGCATCGGGAGCCACGCTGACCGGCGCCTCCGCCGGGACGATGATGGACACCACCGCGACCCCCTGCGATGCGGCCTTCGGCGACGTCCCGCTGCTGGCCGATTCCTCGAAGGACTTCACGGGCTGGCCGACCTCGTACTTCGAGGATCCGCCCTTCCCGTTCCCCGGGATGTAGCGCCCCGGCCCGGGCGTCGTGACTACCCCGCGGTTCCGTGACCGGAGCCGCGGGTGTAGTCGTACTCGGAGCCGAAGATGCTGTGCGGGATGAAGTACACCGCCAGCGTGACGGCGGTGGCCACGAGGACCGCCCCGCGGACGGTCCGGGGGTTGCGGGAGACGAGCACCGCGACCGCGGCGCCGGCCCAGCCCAGGAGCTCCACCAGCACCTTGTTGTCGGTCCAGTCGTAGCCGAAGGGAACGCCCGACCACCAGACGCCGAAGGCGTACTTCTGCACGATGGGGCCGAGCACGAAGGCCCCGAGGAGGAGCGACCCGATGGTGGCCCAGAGGAGCCCCCGGACCTCCCCCCCGGCGATGGCCGCGAGCCCGGTGCGCAGCGCCAGCGTCATGGAGAGGAACACCAGCAGGATGTGGACGAGCAGGACGGCGTGGGGGACGGGCGCCTTGTAGCGCGCGTAGACCGGCCGGTCGCCGGTGACCGACCTCGCGCCGCTCCCGTCGTCGAGGAGCACCAGGTACTCGTACTTTCCGGCCCGCTCCGGGAGCGACGGCAGCGTGGCGCCGACGCCGCGCACCTCCTCGGCCGTCCCGCGCCGGGAGAAGCGGAAGGTGCCGGGGATCATGGGCGTCTCGCTCCAGCCGTCGTTCGACTTGTAGCGCCGGTAACGGACCCTGGCCGAGACGCCCTGGGGAACCGGGTCGCGGAGCATGATCTGGAGCCCCTGCCCGATCTCCTCGCTGCGCAGGAACTTGAAGGAGACCTGGCCCCGGGCGGTCGCGAACTTCCCCTCGAGCGGGTAGGTCGGGCCGGTGCGGTTCTGGAAGGCGAAGCAGGCGAGCGTGAGGGCCGCGGCGACGGCCCAGGGAAGGATGCGTTTCAAGGGGTTCTCCGGGCTCTACTTGCGCTCGGCCAGCGTCACCTGGACGACGGAGACCTTCCCGCCGCGGGAGTACTCGAGCTCGAGCACGTCGCCGGGTCGGTGTCCGGTGAGGGCGTACTGGAGGTCCTGGAGGTTCAGGATCTTCTTCGTCCCGAGGCGCAGGAGCACGTCGCCGCCAACGAGACCGACCTTCTCGGCCGGGCTCCCCGGCACGACACCGGTGAGGAGGACTCCCGGGTCGGAGCGCTCCGAGAAGTCGGGGATGGTCCCGAGCGAGGGACGGCTGCCCCGCCCTCCCCCGCCACCCTGCGGCTTGGCCTGGACCACCTTCACGACCTCGAGGCGGGTCGGCCAGTCGGCCGCGTCCCGGGCGGCGCGCCAGGCCAGGCGGGAGGCCTCGGCGAGGCCGGCGGCGTCGATCTTGTCGGGGGTGTCGCTGACCCGGTGGTAGTCGGTGTGGGCCCCGTTGAAGAGGAAGAGGACCGGGACGTCCCTGGCGTAGAAGCTGGTGTTGTCGGAGGAGCCAAACCCCTCGCCCCCCGGCTCGACGCGCAGCGCGATGGCCGGGTTGCGCTCGGCCTGCTCCTTCACCGTCTCGCGCAGCCCCCTGGCCGTGTCCACGCCGTGGACGTAGAGCTTCCCCTGCTGGGGGCGCCCGACCATGTCGAGGTTCACCATGAGTTGCATCTTGGGAACCGTGCAACCGGCCGGCGGGTTCTTCACGAAGTAGGAGGAGCCCAGGACGCCCAGCTCCTCGCCGGAAAAGGCCACGAAGACCACCGTGCGGCGGGGCGGCGCCTGGGACGCGAAGGCCCGGGCCACCGCCAGGATGGCGGCCGTCCCGGAGGCGTTGTCGTCGGCGCCCAGGTGCGCCTGGCCGATCTGGTCGGGTGAGGCGGAGTTCTCGCCACCGAAACCCAGGTGGTCGTAGTGGGCCCCGACGATGACGCACTCGTCGGCCACGGTGGGGTCGGAGCCGGCGATCTTGCCGGCCACGTTGGCGGTGCGGGCCCGCTCGTGCATCACCGCGACCTGGACCGCGCCCTTCACTCCAAGTGGCTTGGAGCGGGGCTTCATGTCGGTGGCGATGGGGGTGGCGAGGGCGGCCACGTCCACGCCGGCCCGCTTCAGGGCCTCGAGGGTGACCCGCGCGGCGACCAGGCCGGCCCGCGAGCTGGGCGAGCCCTTCCAGGCCGGGATCTCGTCCTTCCCCGGGTGGTTCCAGTCGTCGCGGACCGCCAGAACGGCCGCGGCCCCGTGGTCCCGGGCGTTGGTCACCTTGTAGCGCCACTCGCCGTACCGGTAGTTCTTCGGGTCGCGGAAGGGGGACTTCGGGTCCTGCTCGCCGGGGAAGTCCTGGGCCAGCAGCACGATCTTCCCCTTCACGTCGAGGCCGGCGTAGTCGTCGTAGGAGAGCTCGGGGGCGGTGATGCCGTACCCGGCGAAGACCAGCTCCCCCTCCACCTTGCCGTCGTCGCTGAAGGTGAAGGGCTGCCAGTCCACGGAGAGCTGCTCCGCCTTGCCGTCGAGCGAGAGCGCGTTGCCGTCGAGGAGCCGGGCGCCCACCGGCGCCTCGAAGACCTGCCGGTAGCCCTCCGAGCCGGCCGGTGCGAGTCCGATGCCCTTCATCTGGACCTCGAGCCAGTCGGCTGCGGCGTCGATCCCGGGTGTGCCCACGCCCCGGCCGGTGCGGGCCGGGTCGGCGAGCCAGGTCACGTCGGCCTTGGCCCGGGCCCCGTCGAACGGGGGATCGACCGGGGTGGGGATGGGGCGGGAGGCGGTGCAGGCGGTGAGGGCCAGCGCCGAGAGCGCAGTGGCGAGGGCGGTTCGAAGCATCGGGCGTTTATAGGGGAACCGGGCGCGGAGGCCCAGCGGAGATGAGAGATCGAGCAGGTACGTAATCGTTCGCTTACTCGTTCTCGTTCTGGCGTGCCCTGCGTCGTTCTGTCACACTCTGTCCCGTGGGCATGGCATTGCTCAATTGGTGGGGGTTGAATGGACGGGTCCTCGAGATGCCGACCTCGCATCCCCCCTACCGCCGGGTACAGGCCCCCATCTACCACCGGCCCACCTCCTGGTTCACCCATGGTCTCAGGCGTGAACCCCGCCAGAAGTCACAGGTCGGGATCCGGTCCTTCTCCGACGAGAAGTTGAAGGCAGGCCGCCTGCTGGAGATGGACGTGTACCTCCCGGACGGGGGCGAGGTCACCGCGCTCGTCGAGGTGGAGTGGTGCGATCCCCTCCCCGCCGGAAGCCCGGCGGTCTTCGACGTGGGGATGCGGGTCGTGCTGATCGAGCCGGCGGCGAAGGATCTGCTCGAGGGCGTGCTCGCGAGGGAGTGACGGAGAGGCCCACCGGCGCGCTGCCGATGGGCCCCTGGTGTCCCGCAGCCCGCCCCGGAGGGCCGGACGCTACCAGCTGTTGGTGGTGTCCGCGGCGGTCTGGTGCGTGCCCGTGCACCCAGCGCCGCAGGACGCCTCGTTCAGCGCCGCACCGTGGTTGTAGTGGCCCATTCGCGACGTCGTCTCGGCCGTGTCCACGTACACCGCCGGCGTGTTGGTGGTGCGGATGAGGCGGGCCACCTTTCCGCCGTGTGGCAGTCTCAGGTGGCAACCGCTGCAGGCGATGCCCTCGTGGTTGGTCTTGTTGTAGTGAGGCATCTGGCGAAGGCTCGATGAGTGACAGTTGAGGCAGAACAGACCGTCGGCAGTGCCCTGGCTCGTGGTGCGGTTGCTGTAGCTCCAGCGAGTCGTTCCGTTGGCCATGTACGGCCACCGCGTGTTCGGCCCCTTCAGGATGTACTTCACGGCTGAGGCGTGCGGGCCATGGCTGGCGCCGGTCCCCTGGTCGTTGTTCCCGTGGCAGTCGGAGCAGGTCATCATGTCGCCTGGCTTCCAGCCGTTTGTCAGGTCGGCCGCCGTGAGCAGCGTGTTGCCGTAGCCAGCGCCTGAGACGGACGCCGCGGGGGCCAGGACTGGATGGAACGACTTGTTGCGCGGGTTGAAGTCTTGCGCCAGGTCGGTGAATGACGAGCCCCATGTCGCCAGCGAGGAGTTGGCGGATGAGTGACACTTGAAACAGACCTGCCATTGCGTGGTGGCCTCAGGAAGTTCCGTCGTGCTGCCGGCGGCCGGACTGAACGTCTTCGCCTCGCCCCAGGCCGTCGGCGTCCCGGCACCCCATGCCGAAACTTGCACGCCAGCCGCACCAAGCATGACGTTTGGAAGCTTGGAGATGACGTATCGGCTGGCCGTCGTAGGCAGCACCGCTGGCGCGATTGCCCACGTCTTGTTGTGGGTGACCTGGGTCGAGGTGTTGCTCAGGATCAACGCCGACTGGCCGGTACCGGGGCCGTCCACGATATGGAGGTACCAGCCCGCGAAGGCGTTGGTCATCCACTGGTAGTTGGTCGCCGAGGTGACGGTGTTCGTATCCGCAGCGCTCACGGCTCCTCCACCGTTCTTCATGGAGACCCGGTAGCGGTTGCTCCCGGCCGCTGGCGTGACGTTGCCCGTGGCCAGTCCGAAGGTCAGAGTCGTGGAAGAGTTGGCGGTGATCTGGCCGCGTGCCGGGGCGGCTGTGGTCGAATCGGCGGTGTAGATGTCCACCACGTACCCGACGAAGGCGTTCGGCAGCCAGTTCTTCGTGGCGTCGGTCAGGGTGGTGACCGCCGAGCCCGTGGCACCGGAGTAGGTGCCCGTGTCGTCCTGGTTTCCGCGCTTCGACTTGTGCGGATCGTGGCAGTCGGCGCAGTCCACGTGCTTGTTCGCCGCGATGTACTGGAGGTGCTCCTCGGCCGGGTTGGGCTTGTGCTTGCCAACGTAGCTGGCGTTGCCCACGTCGTGGCGGCCGGAGGCGGGGACCGCTACCGACGCTACGTAGTCGAACGTCACAGCGCTGGGAATCACGAGCGAGCTCGCCGCGTTCGTCCCCCCGAAGAAGTAGCTCATCGTGATCGCCGCCCGCTGCGTCGTGGTCCTGGTCTCGATCTCGAGATCCACGACGATCCGGTCGCCGACGTTGAGAGCCACCGAATTCCCGCTGGGAATCGAGATGGTCTGGAGCGATCCGGGCGCATTTGTGATGCCCATGGCGGCGGGACCGTAGCCCCTCGGCACGATGAGGGGGCACGTGGGCGACGCCACGTTGACCGTGCACGTTCCGTCGTACTTGTAGATCGCGTAGCGAACCCAGGGCAGCGCGTTCGTCGCGCTGACTCGATCGTAGATTCGAATCGACCAGGCCCCTGCCGTGGCCGAAGCGGGAGTCGCAACGGCGACGGGCGGCGACACGAAGGCGACTCGCCGGTGCCGTGTCGGGTTGACGTTGGGAACGGTGACAGCGGTCGTGTCGAGCGTCTCGTAGGTGGCCGCGGTCGCTGCCCTGGGCGTCATGAAGCGGGTCACGAACGTGCCGGTGCTGCCCGTGCCGAACTCCGTCGCCGGATTCCCGTAGTGGCCCGGTAGGTTGACAGGACTGGCCTCGTCCGCGTTCCGCTTGAAGTACAGCGTGGTTGCCGACGTCGTCGGAACACCCGCCGTCCCCGCCGTCCCCTTCTGCATCTGGGCGAAGATGCCCGTCGAGCCGGCCGGCATGGTCGTGACCTTGCCGTACCAGTCGTTCGCGGTGGCGGTCTTCCTCGTGCCGGTCAGCGCCGCGTCGGTGGTCGCCGAGTGGCACCGGTAGCAGAAGTTCGCCGAATCGTCGTCCGTGAGGGTGGCCCGACCCAGCGGCGCGCGCAGGCGCCGGTCGGCGCTGGAATGCAGCGCGAACTTGTACGTACCGGTCTGGATGGCCGGCGTGGAGTCGGAGTTGTGGCACTTCACGCAGTTCACCTGCATCACGTTGACGCCGAAGGCGCCGTCCACCAGGTAGTCGTGGGCCGATCCGGTGAAGGCGGCCGAGTCGATGAGCGCAGTCTGGGCCGTGCCGTCGGTCTTCTGGCGGGTCAGGTCCTTGGTCTGGACGTTCTGCTGGTGGCAGCTCACGCACAGGGCGGTGTCGGTGGTCGCCGCCGCGGGCGTCGCGCTGTTGATCGTGTTCCGCAGGTTGGCCGCCTTGTCCGTGAACTCGTGCTTCATGTGGCAGATGTTGCAGTTCCGGCTCGAGTCGGGGATGGCCGGCCCGTTGTTCACGGGGTAGGCCGTGCCCGGGTCGGTCGCCATCACGTGGTGGTACGTGGTCGCCGCCACCATGCCGAAATCATGGCAGCCCGAGCAGGTGTCGCCCTTGACCGCGTCGGACGCGCCGTTGATGTGCCTTCCACCGGCGACGTTGATGGTGCCGTCGGGGTTCACCGTGCCCGCGTGGCACGAGGCGCAGGCCTTCGAGTCGGAGGCGACCAGCGGAGGACCGGTGTGGGCGGCGGTGAGCGGCGGGAAGTCGTGGCAGCTGTCGCAGGCCGCGACCGCGTCGTTCCATGCCGGGACGATCGTCGTGCCCTGGTAG